>JAATGI010000482.1 GCA_015654725.1 Rhodospirillales bacterium | reverse complement strand
GTCAACTCGAAGAAATGATTACGGAATTCTGGTTCAATCACTTCAACATCTTCGCCGAAAAGGGCCTCGATTATCTGTGGATCGGCTCGTTCGAGGAGACGGCGATCCGGCCCCACGCGCTCGGCCGGTTTCGCGATCTCCTGGCCGCCACCGCCAAGCATCCGGCCATGCTGTTCTACCTCGATAACTGGCTCAATGTAGCGCCCGCGGGCGACAAGGGCATCAACGAGAATTACGCGCGCGAGCTGATGGAGCTCCATACGCTTGGCGTCAATGGCGGCTACAGCCAGGCCGACGTCATCAGCCTCGCGCATATCCTGACCGGCTGGGGCTTTCCGCGCCCGGCCCTGGCGCGGGGGTTGCCGATCGATCCCAGCGCCTTCTATTTCGACGAATCGCGCCACGATTTTTCCGACAAGGCCTTCCTCGGCCATACCATCACGGGCCAAGGCCTTGGCGAAGGCGAAGAAGCGCTCGATATCCTGGCCGGCAGCCTGACCACCGCGCATCACATTGCCTTCGAACTGGTGCAATATTTCGTCGCCGACCAGCCCGATCCCGGCCTGGTCGAGACGGTGGCGAGCCGCTTCCTCGCCAGCAACGGCGATATCCGCGAGACGCTCGGGACCTTGTTCCACGATCGGCGGTTCTGGGCCGGCGCCGGCGCACGCAAATTCAAGACGCCCTATCAGTATGTCGTCTCTTCCGTACGGCTCGCCGGCGTCCATATCGACGATCCTCGCGCGTTGCAGGCGACGCTCTTCCAAATGGGCATGCCGCTTTATCGCTACATGACCCCCGAGGGCTACAAGAACACGCGCGATGTCTGGCTCAATTCCGATGCCATGACCAAACGCATCGATTTCGCGGTCCGGCTCGCTTCGGGGAAATTGCCGAGCGAGCGGGACGGCGCCGCCCCGACGGCGATCACGATTCTCGATCCGCAAGCGCCGCCGGTGCCGGGAACCGCCGCGCCGCTCGACGTGGACAATCTCGTCGCGGCCTATGGCGGCGCGCTCTCCGCCAATACGCGGGCGGCAATCGACGACGCGCCCGCGCCGCTCAAAGCCGCGGCCTTGCTCGCTGGCCCCGAATTCATGCAGCGTTAGGAAACGGCCATGACCCTCGATCGGCGCGGTTTGTTGCGGCTCATCGGCGGCAGCGCGGGAGCGGCGGTGGTGCCGCTCGGTCACGGATTCTGGGCCGCCGCCAGCGGCGAAAGCGATCGGCGCCTGGTGGCGATTTTCCTGCGCGGCGCCATCGACGGCTTGAGCGTGGTGGTGCCCTATCGCGATCCCGACTATCACGCCGCGCGCCCGACGATCGCGCTTCAAAGCGGCAACGGCGGCGTCATCGATCTTGACGGCCGATTTGGATTGCATCCCGCGCTCGCCCCGCTCATGGCGCAATGGCAGCAAGGCTCGCTCGCCTTCATCCATGCCTCCGGCTCGCCGGACCCGAGCCGCTCGCATTTCGACGCCCAGCTCATCATGGAAGGCGGCACCGGTCTGGCCTCGAGTCAGAGTGGCTGGCTCAACCGCCTCCTGGCCGTGCTGCCGACCCCGACGGCTGCCCCGCGCGGCGTCAGTTTCGGCACCGCCTTGCCGCATATCATGAGCGGTCCGGTCGAGGTCACGACCATGGATGTGCGCGGCGATGCCGGCAAGCCCTTGCCGGTCGATAATCCCCAAATCGCCAGCGTCTTTGACCGGCTTTATGACGGCGACGACGATCTGAGCCGCGCCTACCGAGAGGCCAAGCTCGCGCGTCAGGAAACCACGGCCATGATCGCGTCCGACGACGCCATGGCCAAGGAGCAGGCCGTCGCCAATAACGGCGCGCCGCTCGCGGAGCAGGCCACCGCCCTGGCGCGCCGCCTTGGCCGTTTGCTTGCCGACGAGCCGCGCTTCCGGGGTGCGTTCATGGCGATCGGCGGCTGGGATACGCATGTCCGGCAAGGCAATACCGACGGTCAATTGGCCAAGCGGCTCGGTTATCTCGCCGACGCGCTCACCGGCCTCACCGCCGGGTTAGGCGAGGCTTACAAAAATACCGTAATCCTGGTGATATCGGAGTTCGGCCGCACCGTTCATGAGAACGGCAATGGCGGCACCGATCACGGCCACGGCAATGTCCTGTGGGTCCTGGGCAGGCCGGTGCGCGGCGGCAAGGTCTATGGCGCCTGGCCGGGCCTCACGGCGGATCGGCTGTATCAGGGGCGTGACCTCGCGGTTACCACCGATTACCGGAGCGTCGTCGGCGCGGCGCTTTATGCTCATCTCGGCCTTGACGAGGCCAGCCTGGCCAAGGTCCTGCCCGGCGCCCCGCGCCCGACCCGCGATCTCGACGCGCTGTTCCGGGTCTAAGCCCGCGTTAATAACACGCGCCGTTTAGCGCTGGTCCGCGTCGCCTAGCATGCGATAGTATGGTTAACGCCGGCAATGAGACGGGGTTCAACTCCGCTTAAATAGGGGGCTCGGCGTTGCGTCAGGACGATTTCCGCGAGCAACTCGCGCAAGTCATTTCCGGCCTACGAGCGATCGAACGAACCGATCGCGTCAAGCTCTATCGCTTCGCCCGGACTTTGTTGCGCACCGCGACTGCGGACCTGTCGGCGCCGCGCGACCGGCGCGGCCGAACCCAGGCGCTGCTGGAATTGGAAGCGGCGATCCGACAGCTCGAACAGCCCTATCGCGATGAGTCCAGGCCGGCACCAGCGCCGAGCGCGTTGGCACCATTCGAAGCCCCACCGGCGGCGGCGCCGCGACCGGCGGCGTGGCGGCCGGGCGCCATTCTCGGCGCGCTCATGGTACGCAATATCCGTGTCATGCTGGCGAAGGACCCGCTCGGCTATCTCTGGCTTTTTCTCGCACCCGTCCTCACCATCGCCGTTCATTTCTGGGCTTATACGTTCCTTCTCGGCTTCGGCTCGGTGCTGGACATGCCGACCTTGCCGTTCCTGATCCTCGGCATCGGCGGCTGGCACATGATGCGGGTCATCACGCTGAAGCTCGGCCACGAACTGACGCGCGACCAATATCTCGCCCGTTTGCCGATGGTCGATACGCTGACCATCGCGGTGGCGAAGGCGCTCGAATTGGCCTTCGCCTATACCGTGGTGGTGGCGGTGGGTCTCGCCTGGTTCAGTTTCGCCAACGGATACGCGGGACCGAGCAATTTGCTCGGGGTCGCGTATTACTGGTCGCTGCTCGCGGTCTCGGGATTGGGGCTCGGCCTGTTGCTTAACCTGTTACGCGAATTCATGCCGGGCATCTCGCTGCTCGCGATGCCGATCTTTCGCCTCGGATTTTTCTTTTCCGGCGTCGTCATCGTTTCCGAGCAGTTCCCGGAAAAGTACCGCGTCTATCTGCTGTGGAATCCGGTCCTCCATATCATGCAGTTGCTGCGCGCCGAATATTTCGCGCAGTACCGGTCGAGCGACGCCGTTCCGGCGGTGGCCGCCTTTTTCGCGCTCTCGGTGCTGTTTCTCGGCTGCGCCGCCGAAGCGTCGCGTCGCCGCCGCGTGGCAACGGCATGATCCGGCTCGATCGCGTCACGCTGTGGTCCGGTAACGGGGCGCAGCGACGGCTCGTCCTCGACCGAGCGTCCTTCGCTTTCACCCCGGGCTTGTGGCGCATCGCGTCCGAGCCGGCGAGCGACGCCCAACGGTTGGTTCGGTTCCTGGCTGGCTATCGCGCGGCCGAGCACGGCCAGATTCAAAGCGCCGGCCTATGCTCCTGGCCGATCGCGCAGTTCGCGCCACTTGGCATGTATCTGACCGGCGCCGACCTGGTCGACACGCTGTGCGCGCTTTACGCGCTGGACCGAGCCGGCACGTTCCGTTTTTTCCAGGACATGCTGGACGAGCCGGCATGGCTCGGCCATCGCTTCGACCGCTGGCCGCAAGCGGCCCAGCGGCAGTTCGGCCTGGTCGCGTTTCTGGCGCCGGCCTTCGACGTTTTTCTGCTCGACGTGGCGCCGGTCTTGCGGGGCGCGAATTTCGCCGGCCGTTGGCGCGCGTTGTTCCAGGAGCGCAGCGCCGGCAAGGTTGCGATCTTCGCTTGCGCCGACCATCGCGCGCTCGGCCGCGATTTCGCCGGCACGAGCTTGTATCTCTCGGCCGGCGCGCTGCGCCGGATCGAACCGGCCGTGTTGCCGCAGCCCGAACGGGTTGCCGGTTAGATGGATCGGACCGTCGATTTTCCCGGGACGCGGCTCGCGCCCACGCGCCAGGCCGGCGCCGAGCTGCCGGCGCTGCCGACGCCGTTTACGCTGACGTCGCGGCGCCGTCGCCTGTGGTGGCATTGTTTTTTCATCGGCCTGCCGTTTCTCGTCGTGTCGCTTTATCTGCTGTTCAATGCCGCCGACCGCTATGAGGCGTCGAGCGATTTCACCGTTCAGCCGCTGGTCCAGCCGGGTGCCGCCGGCCTGGCGGCGCATGACGCCGCGCATTTGGCGAACCTCACGCAACCGGCGGCGCCGGGCGCTTACGACGCCTATATCGTGATCGATTATTTGCAATCGCCCGACGCGCTCAAGGAGCTTGAGACGAAGATCGGATTCCTCAAGCGCTATCGCGGCAAGACCACGGACTTGCTCTATCGCCCCGAGCCGTGGCGGATTTTGCTGCGCCAGGCCTATTCCGGCCGCAAGCTCGACATCCCGTTCGAGGACCAAGTCGGATACTTCAATCAGATGGTCCAGCTCAGCTATTCGATGAACGAGAACATCGTGACGCTCGATGTCCAGGCCTTCTCGCCGGATGACGCGGTGCTGATCGCCAAGACCCTTTTGGATATGGGCGAAGACTTCATCAACCGGACCAACATCCGCGTGCTCATCGACATGGTCCAATCGGCGGAAGAGCAGGTGAAGCTCGATGAGACGCGGCTCAACCAGGACCATGTCAGGATCAGGGATTGGCGCGAGGGCAACGACGATCTCGATCCGGACCAACTCACCGCGCTGGTGACGCAAGTCATCCAAGGCCTCGAAAATAACCTGGTCGCCGCGCGGGCAGTGCTGATGCAGGACAGTTTCGCCGCCGACTCGCCGGTGCGTCGCGCCGCCGAGTTGCGCGTCGCCGCGCTCACCGACCAGATCGCGAAGGAGCAGCAACATCTCGCCACGATGGAACGGGCCTTCGCCTCGAAATATTACGAATTCAACCGGCTTAAGGAAGATATCGACTTCGCCAAAAGCGCCTATGAGAGCGACCTCGCCGCGGTACAGACGCTGCACGCGCTCGCGGAACAGCAGGAAATCTACCTGCAACGCATCTACGAGCCGCATCGTCCCGACAAGCCCGCCTATCCCCAATGGTGGCTGATCCTGCCGTTGACTTTGTTGGGTGGCGCCATGGGTTACGGCGTCATCCGCATGGTGATGGCGCTGGGGCGCGAGAAATGGGTGCGGTAGCGGCAGTTACAGCTCGGCCGGCGGCAGCGGCGGCTTGCCCAAGATCATATCCGACGCCTTTTCCGCGATCATGATGGTGGGGGCGTTGGTGTTGCCGCCGATGATGGTCGGCATCACCGAGGCATCGACGACGCGCAAGCCCGCGACCCCGCGCACCCGCAGCTCCGAATCGACCACGGCATTGGCGCCATAACCCATCGAACAGGTGCCGACCGGATGGAACGCGGTGCGCACGTCCGAGCGGATGAATTTGTCGAGCTGTTCGTCGCTTTGCACCTCGGCGCCCGGCACCGCTTCGCGCTCGACGAGCTTCGCCAAAGGCCCGCTCGCGGCCAACTTCCGGGCGATGCGGATGGCGGCGCGCGCCGGCAAATAATCGCTTTTCTCGGCGAGGAGATTGAAGGTGATGCGCGGCTTCGCGAACGGATCGGCCGAACGCAGCTTGATCCATCCCCGGCTGTCCGGATGCAGCAGCACCGCCCGCAGCGATACATAATTCCCGTCCGCCTTGCGCCAGCCAGGAAACCATAGATTCGCGAAAAGCCGCACGGGGCTGATGAGGAATTGCAGATCGGGCCGCTCCAGCCCCTCGCGCGAGCGCGCGAACAACATGGCCGAAACCGGCAGGCTCGCCATCGGGCCGCTGTGAAACAACAGCCATTGCGCGATCGACAGCGCGGCGCGGTCGAGCCGCAACTGATTGACGAAGGTGATCGGCTCGCGCAGCACGACATCGATTCCGGTCGAGGCGTGGTCCTGGAGATTGCGGCCGACGCCGGGCAGATCGACGAGCGGGGCAATGCCGTGCGCGCTCAATTCGTCGGCCGGGCCGATGCCGGAGAGCATCAGCAAGTGCGGCGAGTTGATGGCCCCGCCCGAGAGGATCACCTCGCGCTCGGCGCGGACCTGCTCGATCTTGCCGTCCTTCCGGTATTCGACGCCGACGGCGCGGCCGTTTTCCAAGAGCACGCGCGTCGCCTGCGCCTCGGTCTCGACCGTCAAATTCGGCCGCGTCATCGCCGGGCGCAAGAACGTCACCGCGGTGCTGCCGCGGCGGCCGTGTTTCGTGGTGAAATCCGGCGTGCCGAAACCCTCGGGCCGGTCGCCGTGGAAATCGTCGGTCTCGGCGAAACCCGCCGCCAGCGCCGTATCGCGCAGGAGATCGTATAATTTGTGGCGCTTGTCGTGGCGCGTCACGGCAAGCGGGCCGCTGCCGCCGTGATATTTGCCTTCGCCCCGCCAATCGCTTTCAAGCCGGCGGTAATAGGGCAGGATATCGGGATAAGACCAGCCGACATTGCTGCACTGACGGCACTGGTCGTAGTCGCGCGGTTGCCCCCGCGAATAAAGCATGCCGTTGATCGAGGACGAGCCGCCCAGGAGCTTGCCGCGCGGCACCGGAATAAAACGGCCGTTAAGCGTCGGCTCCGGTTCGCCGTCATAGCCCCAACCATGTTGATGGCCGAACCAGAGCTTGGGC
>JAATGI010000079.1 GCA_015654725.1 Rhodospirillales bacterium | reverse complement strand
TCGACCGGACAGCCGAAAGGGGTCGTGCATCTCCATTCCCATCCGATCCTCACCGCCGAACTGTTCGGCAAGCCCGTGCTCGGCATCGCGGAGAGCGATGTGGTCTATTCGGCGGCGAAGCTGTTCTTCGCCTATGGACTCGGCAATTCCTTGACCTTTCCCATGGCCGTGGGCGCCAGCACCATCCTGACCGCGGAGCGTCCCTCGCCGGCGCTGGTGTGGCGGATCCTACGCGAGCAGCGCCCGACCATTTTCTATGGCGTGCCGACGCTTTACGCCGCCATGCTGGTGAGCAACGACCGGCCGGCGCGCGGGGAATTGGCGCTGCGTTGCTGCACCTCGGCCGGCGAGGCGTTGCCGGAGCAGCTCGGCAAGCGTTGGAGCGAGCAATTCGGCTTCGATATTGTCGACGGCATCGGCTCGACCGAGATGCTGCATGTGTTCCTGTCGAACCGGCCCGGCGATGTGCGCCATGGCAGTACGGGCAAGCCGATGCCGGGTTATCGCGTGCGCTTGGTCGATGACGAGGGTGCGCCGGTCGCGCCGGGTGAAATCGGCGAGCTGCAAGTCTCGGGTCCGACCAGCACGCCCTATTACTGGAACAACCGCGAGCGCAGCCGCCACACTTTCCTGGGACCGTGGACTCGGAGCGGCGATAAATTCCGCCAGGACGAAGACGGCTATTACGTCTATTGCGGCCGCACCGACGACATGCTGAAGGTGGGCGGCATCTATGTCTCGCCCTTCGAGGTCGAGGGCGCGCTGGCGAGCCACGACGCGGTGCTGGAAGCGGCGGTTGTCGGCGCCACGGACGAGCAAAAGCTAGTCAAGCCCAAGGCCTTCGTCGTGGTAAAGCCAGGCGTGACGCCATCGCCCGAACTGGCCGAGGCGCTCAAGGAGCACGTCAAAGCGCGGCTGGCACCCTATAAATATCCGCGCTGGATCGAGTTCCTCGAGGACATGCCGAAAACCGCGACGGGCAAGATTCAGCGCTTCAAACTGCGGCAATAGGTTGGCCGAATTCGTCACGGCGGGCGGGCATCGAGTTGAACTGGCCCGGATACCGGGCGCGAAGCCCGGCCCGACCTTGATCTTCCTCCATGAAGGGCTGGGGTCGCTGGCGCTGTGGCGCGATTTCCAGGCAAAGCTCGCGGCCGCCACCGCGCTTCCGGCGGCGATCTATTCGCGTTACGGTCATGGCCGGTCGGAACCGCTCGCGCAAGATCGAGCGGTCGATTACATGCATGTCGAGGCGCTCGAGGCGTTGCCGGATTTACGGCACCAGCTCGGCCTCGAAGACGCGATCCTGATCGGCCACAGCGACGGCGCCTCGATCGCCTTGATCCATGCCGGCGCCGCGCGTTGGCCGATGCGCGCGCTCATTCTCGAAGCACCCCATGTCTTCGTCGAAGAGGTCGGGATTGCCGCCATCGCCAGCACCAAGCTCCAATACGAGACCACGGATTTGCCCCGGCGCCTTGCCCGCTATCACGACGAGCCCGACGCCACCTTTTGGGGTTGGAACAAGATCTGGCTCAGCCCGGAATTTCGCCGCTGGAATATCGAAAATTTCCTGCCGCCGATCGCCTGCCCGATATTGACGATCCAAGGCGCCGACGACGAATACGGCACGTTGAGCCAGCTCGATGCGATCAGGCGCGGCGTCGCCGGGCCTTATCAGCAACTCGTCGTGCCGCGATGCCGGCATTCTCCGCACCGTGATCAAGAGGCCATCGTGCTCGAAGCGATGAGCCGATTCATCGTGGGATTATTGTCCGCTCAGACCCAGCCGCCATCGACGACATAGTCCTGGCTGGTGCAAGCGCCGGCTTCGTCCGAGGCCAGGAACACGACAAATTTCGCGATATCGTCGGGCACCAGCTTGCGTTGCAAACATTGCCGTTCGAAGATTTGCCGATCGGAATCGGGCGTCACCCATTTTTCGATTTGCCGCTCGGTCATGATCCAGCCCGGCGCGACCGCGTTGACGCGGATGCCATAGCCGCCGTAGTCGCGGGCCAACGAGCGGGTCAGCCCGACAATGGCGGCTTTGGACGCGGTATAGGCCGGCATGCCGCCCACCGCCGTCATCCAGGAAATCGAGCTGAAATTGACGATGACGCCGGCCTTTTTTTCCTTCATGTCGGGCAGCACCGCCTGCGCGGCGAAGAATACATGTTTGAGATTGACGGCGATGCGGCCGTCCCAATAGGCCTCGGTCACCGCCTCGGTGGCATGGCGATCGTCATTGGCGGCGTTGTTGACCAGCACATCGACCGGGCCGAAGCGCTGCTTGATGTTCGCGATGGCCGCGCGCAGCGATGGAATGTCGGTGAGATCGGCGTGTTCGAAACGCACCGTCGCGCCGGCGGCATGCGTCTCGCCTTCCAAGAAACGCGACGGCGTGTCGGCAATGTCGAGGAATCCGACCCGAGCGCCTTGGCCGGCGAACCGCCTGACGATTGCGGCGCCGATGCCCGACCCGCCCCCCGTCACCACCACAACCTTGTCCCTCAAATCGGGATAAATCGCACCCGGCATGATCTTTCCCCCGAATATCAACGCATCGCCAAAACCTTCGGCATTCCTCGCGACAGCCACCAATCAAGCGGCGTGATTTGCGACCGCGCGAGGCGCCTCTGCGGCGCCGGCGTCAGTGAGCGCGCCGAGAAAGGAGTCGCTCCAGTTCGTCACCGTGTTTCGTCTGAGCGCGTCCATCATGTGGTTCCAGCGCACGCGCCGCTCGTCGCGCGGCATCTGCAAGCCGCGATCGATCGCCGACGCGATCTCGTCGATCTCGTAGGGGTTGACCAGGAGCGCCGCCTTCAACTCCTGCGCGGCACCCGCGAAGCGCGAGAGAATCAAGACGCCCGGGTCCTGTGGGTCCTGGGCGGCGACGAATTCCTTCGCGACCAGATTCATGCCGTCGCGCAGCGGCGTGACCAGCCCGACGCGCGCCAGCCGATAAAAACCGGCAAGCACCGTGCGCGAGAAACTCTTATTCACGTAGCGCAGCGGCTGCCAATCGTATTCCGAGAATTTGCCGTTGATCGCGCCGACCGCGGCTTCGAGCTCGCGCCGCAACGAGCGATATTCCGCCACCTCGCCGCGCGAATGCGGCGTGATTTGAAGATAGGAGAATTGGCCGCGATGCTCGGGATGCTCGGTCAGGAGAACGTCGATCGCCTCGAACCGGTTGGGAATGCCCTTGCTGTAGTCGAGCCGGTCGACGCCGAGGATCAAGGCGCGGCCGCCGAGACTCTCCTGCAGCCGATGACTGTCGAGCGAGCCGGCCGCGCGCGCCGCGAGCCGGGCGAAGCGCTCGGTCTCGATCCCGATCGGGAAGGTGGCGGCGCGGGCCTTGCGCTCGCCAACGACGAAATGGCCGTCTTCGAGGATCGACGCATGCGCGAACTCGGTGACGCAATCGAGAAAGGCGCGGGTCGATTCCTCGGTCTGAAAGCCGATAAGATCGTAGGCCGCGAGCGCGTGCAGGAGCGTGACGTGCCGCGGCAAGGTTTCGACCAGTTGCCGCGGCGGAAACGGCGTATGGAGGAAAAAGCCGATCCGATTGGCGACGCCGAGTTTCCTCAGTTCCGCGCCGAACGGGATCAAATGATAATCGTGCACCCAGATCACATCGTCGGGGCGCAAGATGGTCTTGAGCAGGCGCGCGAGTTCGGCATTGACCCGCAAATACCCGGCGAGCGCGCGGCGCGAATAATTTACCGAGCCGAGCCGGTAATGCAGCAATGGCCACAGCGCGCCATTGGCGTAACCGAGATAATAGGTGTCGTGATCCTCGCGGGTCAGGTCCACGGTCGCATAGGCGACTTTGCCGGCTTGGACGATCTTGGGCTCGGTCGAAATCGCGTCCGCGATTTCGCCGCTCCAACCGAACCAAAGGCTCTCGTGGCGGTCCAGCATTTCCCGCAGCGCCACCGCAAGTCCGCCGGCGCGCGCCTTGCGATCGGTCGGCGTGGCGACCCGGTTGGAGACAATTACGAGCCGCGCCAAAACGCTTCCTCCCAACTCTTGCTCAAGCGCCGCGCGGAGACGATCAGCCCGACCATCGAATAAGCCTGCGGGAAATTGCCCCACAATTCGTTGCTGTTCGGATCGACCCCTTCGGACAACATGCCGAGATGGTTGCGGCACGCGAGCATGTGTTCGAAAATGGCGCGCGCCTCGTCGCGACGTCCGACCGCCGCCAGCGCGTCGACATACCAGAACGTGGCGATGGCGAAGGCCGTCGAGGGTTTGCCGAAATCGTCATTCGCGACATAACGAAACATGTGATTTCCGCACCTCAATTCGCGTTCGATCGCATCGAGCGTCGCGAGGAAACGTGGATCGGACGGAGAGACCAGCCCAACCTCCTGCATCAGCAGTAGGCTGGCATCGAGGTCTTCCCCTCCTAGACTTTCAACGAAGCTGCCCCGCTTAGGGTTCCATGCCTCTTCCAACACCCTCATGCGTAGGCGGCTGGCCTCTCTGTGCCAATAGGTGCGACGCTCCGTTTGGCCCAAATGATGGGCGATCTTGGCCAGGCGGTCGCAAGCCGCCCAACACATCATCGCCGAGTAAGTGTGGACGCGTTGCCGGCCGCGATATTCCCACAGGCCCGCATCCGGCACGAAGGCGCAATCGATCGCCTTGCCGCCGAGTTGCTCCAGGCGGTGAAACAGATCGGCGTCGCCGGGCGAAGGCAGTCTGCGGTCGAAGAACATCTGGGTCGCCGCGAGTACCACGCTACCGTAACTATCGTTCTGGACCTGGAGCTCGGCGAGATTGCCGACGCGCACCGGCCCATCGCCGCGATAGCCGGCGAGCGCCGGCGCCAGCCGCTCGGGCATCGGCGTTCCCGGCACGATGCTGTAGACCGGGCGCAGCGCGCCGCCGGGCTCTAGCGCGGCAACATTGGTGATGTAACGGATGAAATCTTCCATGGTACGCGTCGCGCCGAGAACATTGAGCGCATGCACCGTGAAATGCGCGTCGCGGAACCAGCAGTAGCGATAATCCCAATTGCGCCCGGTGCCGGGCGCCTCGGGGATCGAGGTCGTCATGGCGGCGACAATGCCGCCGGTGTCCTCGAATGCGCATAGTTTCAGCGTGATCGCGGCGCGGATCACCGCGTCCTGCCATTCGAACGGTATTGAAAGATAGCGCACCCATTCGATCCAATAGTCGAGCGTGCGCTCCTGGAATTGGCGCGCCAGATCGGACAGCGACGACGACACGCTTTCGATCGCGCCGATGACAAACACCACCGGATTATCGAGAACGAACCAACGTTCCTCGGCGATCTGCGCCAACGGGCCATCGGTGGTAATCCGCAATGCGTGCTCGCCCGCGCGATAATCGAGGTGATTGCTCCCCAGGCTCGCCGCCGGCACGACCGCGCCATATTCGAACCGCGGCCGGATGCGGACGCGAACGCGACACGCACCGGCGACGGGTTCCACCCGTCGGATCAACATCTGGGGACGAAACACGCGCTCATATTGCTTGAAGCGCGGCGCGAAATCGGTGATGCGCAGGCGGTGGCCTTCGCTGTCGGTCAATTCCGTTATCAGAATGGCGCTGTTGCCAAGATAGCGCTGTTCGGTCCCGGCGAGCCCGTCGAGTTCGATCGAAAAATAGCCGGCCACGCGGTCGGCCTCGTCGCCGGGCTTCGCGTTCCGCATGAGTCCGCAAAACACCGGGTCGCCATCGAGCCGCGGGAAGCAACACCAGACGTAGCGGCCGCGTCGATCGATCAGCGCGCTCAACACGCAATTCCCGATGACGCCCAGATCGAGATTAGGCGCGCCGTTTCCCGCGATCATTCGCGGACCGACCCCGCGTGCGCGATCCGGGTCGTGCCACTTGCGAGCCAAGCACGCACCGCGCTGGGCGAAGGCGCATGAAACCGCGCCTCGCTGACACCATGGGCGCCGACGTGAATCGAATGACCGCCCCGCGCGTTGACGGCGGCGAACGCGTCCTCGTCGGTCACATCGTCGCCGACGAACACTGGCACCCGGCCGCGAAACGGCGCCTGGTTCAAAAACCATTCGACAGCGCGGCCCTTGCTTGCGGCGAGTGGCTTGATGTCAAAGGCCATGAGCGCCGGCAACAGTTCGAATCCGCTTTCCGCTCCGACCAATTCTTGTGCCAAAGCGCGGACGGCGTTTTCGGCATCAGGCGCCAAGCGATAATGGACGCAGACACTGTTGCCTTTGGGTTCGACCAGGACGCCTGGATGGGTGGTCGCGAAAGTCTCGAGCGCCGCCGTTATCGTTGCGAGGCGCGGTGGCGCCGGCATGTGCATGGCGGTGCCGTCGAGACGAAGCTCGGCGCCATGCTGCCCCGCCACCGGAAGGCGTAGCGGCGCCAGCATCCGGTCGATGGCCCCGATCGACCTGCCGCTCACCAACGCCACGGCACCGCCGAACGCGGCATGCAAAGCGCCCAGGTCGGCGCGCAATTCCGCCGGAACGATCACCGAGTCGGGGGTTGCCGCGATGTCGAGGAGTGTGCCGTCAATATCGAGGAACAAGGCCCAATCGCTCTTAATCTCGGGCAATTCTGCGCGCATCAAGACTTCTCCTCGCGGCGCGTGGCGACGGCGGTGTTGGCTATATGGGTCCGATCGGAATCATGACAAGCGGTGCCTGGGATCGTGCGCCGCTTGTCCCGACGGCCGCAACCGCTTATGCCAGACCCATGGCCGCAACCTTGTGCCGCGACTGCGCCCATGCCGAGCCAACCGCTTTCGGGCGTTGCTCGCGTTGCGGCTCCGAGCGGCTCATAACGCATCGCGAACTGCTCGACCTCTGCATCGCCCATATCGACTGCGACGCCTTCTATGCCTCGGTCGAAAAGCGCGATCGTCCCGAGCTTCGCGATCGGCCGGTGATCGTCGGGCATTCCGGCGGCAGGGGCGTGGTGGTCACGGCCTGCTATATCGCGCGCCAATATGGCGCGCGCTCCGCGATGCCGATGTACCAGGCGCTGGAACTCTGTCCTCACGCCGCGATCGTGCGCCCGGACATGGCGAAATACAAAGCCGTGGGCGGCGAGATTCGCGCGCGCTTTCTTCAGGCAACGCCCTTGGTCGAGCCGCTGTCGCTCGACGAGGCCTATCTCGATCTCTCGCCCGGCATCAGGCGGTTCGACCGTCCCGCCGCGGTGCTGCTCGCGCGCCTGGCGCGCAGCATCGAGCAACGCATCGGCGTCACGGTTTCGGTCGGGTTGAGCTACAACAAGTTTCTCGCCAAGCTCGCCTCGGGCCGCGACAAGCCGCGTGGCTTCGCCTTGGTCGGACGGGCGGAAGCGAAGCAGCTGCTGGCGCCGTTGCCGGTCGGGGCGATCCACGGCGTCGGCGCCGCCACCGCGCGCCGCATGGCGGAAGCGGGGCTGGTGACGATCGCCGATTTGCAGGCGCTGCCGGTCGAGGCCCTGATCGGGCGCTTCGGCAAATTTGGCCGCGCCCTGTCGCGCCTGGTGCAGGGTGACGATCCGCGCCGCGTCACCCCCGACCGCCCGACCAAGAGCGTGTCGACGGAAACCACCTTCGCGCGGGATTTGACGCGCTATGAGCCGTTGGTCGAGGCATTGCGCGAGCTTTCCCAGCAACTCGAGCAGCGGCTGCGGCGCTCGGGGCTCGCGGGGCGCACCATCGTGCTCAAGCTCAAGACCGGCGATTTCCAGCGCCTCACCCGCCAAACCCGCTTGGCGCATCCGACGCGGCGCGGCGAGATCATCTTGGAACATGCGGCGCGGCTGTTGCGCCCCGAGGTCGATGGCCGCCCGTTCCGGTTGCTCGGAGTCGGCGTCGCCGATATCGCGCCCGCGGAAGACGCCGATCCACCCGACCTGTTCATGGGCGAGGCAGCCGCCGGCCCTCGCCCGTGATCGGCCCTACGCCAATGGGAGGGTTCGCAGTTTTTCGAGCAATTTCAGATCCTCGACCAGACCTTCATCGCGCTCGATGCCATATTCCGCCTTCCCGGTTCTGCCGTCCTCGATGACCATCAGCACGGCGGCATCGTCGGTCTTGAAGACGCGAAAGCGGCGCCCCTCGACCGCGATTTCGGCAAGCTTGGCACGGAGGGGCAGAGCCGCGACCCGCGGGCTGACATCGATGAGCTCGATCGATCCCGCGGCGGTAACGCGTGCCTTTTGCGCCGTCTTGCGAATCGCCTCGGTGGCTGCCGCGTCGGCCTGCCGGCGTTCCTTCTCGGCCTCGGCCCGCTTCCCCGCTTCCTTGCGAAAAGCCGCATGCGGCGCCTCGATGCGTTTCAGAAAAACCGGCAAGGGTTGATCGCGCTGCTCGATCCAACCTTTCGCGCTGACCCATGCGACCGCCAGATAGTGCCGAATATCCTTGTCCCGGATTTGATTCATGCGCTCGGCCCGGAGCGCCGCCGCCCAGCGCAGTTGCGTTGGATCGCCCGACAATTCCGGCCATTGGGCTTGTTCGTTCTCGGAGAGTAAAATCGGCGGCGCGCTTTGGGCGGCGGCCGGCGCGGTGGTGTGGCGCTTTCTCACCAATTCGAATTGTCGCCGATATTGTTCTTCCCATTCCTCGCTATCGTCGCTCGGCGCGACGCCGCCGCGCTCGCTGAAATACCGGGCCGTCTCCTGAAGCGCTTGCTCCCGAAGCGCCGCCAGGTCGGGAGAACCGGATTTAACCGCGGATCGATCCATAGTGCCGCTCACGACCTCCGTTATATTTTGAAGCTTTCCAGCGTTTCCGGCGCGAACAGTTCCTCCGGCCGCAGCCGGCGCGCCGACAAGCCTTGCTCGTGATGGTAACGCAGGAAGGTGTCGAGCACGTGCCGGTTCGGCGCGAAGCCATAAGACCACCAGTCCGGCCCCATCTCGTGCCGCGCTTCCTCCACGTGCGCGATCTGCCACGGCAGCATGGTCTTGAGCGCCGCCGACACCGCGAGATCGCCATAAGTCACCCGTTGGGCGCGGACGAAGGCCTTGAACAATGACGGCGCGACCCAGCGGTTGGCATCGTACACATCGCGGCGGATCACCACGACATGCATGATCGGGAAAATCCGCGTCTTGCGGAAATAGGCCTTTTCGACCGCGACATAATCGGGGAACAGGCGGCGCACCGCGTCGGGCCGCTCGAAAAAACTCGAGGGCGCACGGGCGGTAAACAGCGCGTCGATCTTGCCCTCGGCGATCATGCGCGACAAGGTCTGGCCGGAACCGATGGCGCGCACCCGGAACCTGGCCGGCAGATCGAGCGCGATCTTTTCGTCGCGCCCCGGCTCTTCCTCGCCGCCCGTGAAATAATCGACGCTCGCCGGATCGAAGCCGTATTCGTCCTGGAGAATGCCGCGGATCCAGACCGGCGCCGTCAACTGATATTCCGGCCCGCCGACACGCTTGCCGGCGAAATCGGCGGGCGCGCCGATGCCGCTCTTGGCCGAGACGAAAATGCTGGCGTGACGGACATCGCCGTCCGCAAGCGCACGGGTACGATCGTAGTTCCAACAGGCCAGGGTCAGTTTGAGCCGGCTCATTCGCTGCCCGTGCTAAATGCGGCCGTAATCGCCGTGACGTCCAATACCGCCGGCGAACCGCGCGGCGCCGGCAACACCTTCGCGCCGCAGCGCCGCTAGGCCACCGTCATATTCCTGGCGCATCGCATCCCGGAGCGAAAGTCCGTGTTGGCGATAGGCCGAGGCGCGGTCGGCGCGCACACACTCCTGGGGGAATCGTGCGATCTCTTGGGCCAGCTCCTCGGCCACCTGCCGCGACTTGCCGTCGGGAACGACCCGCTCGCAGAGGCCGATGCGCAGCGCCTCCTCGGCGGTCACTTTTCGGCCGGTGAGGATGATGTCCATCGCGCGCCCCATCCCGACCAGGCGCGGCAGGCGCACCGTGCCGCCATCGATCAGCGGCACGCCCCAACGCCGGCAATAAACGCCGAAATAAGCCGACTCCTCCATCACCCGCATGTCGCACCACAGGGCCAATTCCATGCCGCCCGCGACCGCGGCGCCGGAAACCGCGGCGATCACCGGCTTCGACAATTCGAGCCGCGAAGGGCCAAGGGGCCCAGGCGGCGTCTCGGCATAACCGAGGCGCGGATAGTTCAATTTGTTGAGCCAGACCTCGGCGCCGGTCGAGGCAAGATGCTTCAAATCGCCACCCGCGCAAAAGGCGCCGTGCGCTCCCCAGAACACCGCGACATCGGCGCCGTCATCTTGCTCGAAGGCGCGAAACGCCGCCACCAACGCTTCGCCGGTGACGGGATCGACCGCGTTCCTGACCTCGGGCCGGCTCAGAATCACTGTGGCGACACGGCCGGACTTCTCCACGCGAACGGCAGGGTTGGTCTGGTCCATTGTCAACTCCTCGATTTATCGCCGCCGAGACGTTTCAGTTCACCGCCGACAGCATCAGAAAGCCGGTGGCGATGGTGATGTTGGCGAAGAACAGATTCTTGTGCAGGAACCGTTCGAAATTGTCGGGCATGGTCCAGAAGGCATGGGCGATGGTCGGCGCGACCACGCAGAACACGGCCAGGAGAAGCGCGGAATAAGTCGCGTAGGGCGGAATGAACAGCAGGATCGGCGCGATCAACTCGAACACGATCACGACGGGCATGATCAGAGTCGGTGCCGGAATCTTCAGCGCCCGCAGCATACCGACCGTCGACGTGAAGCCGGTCGTGTTGTTGTAGCACGCGATCCACATATAGATCGCGAACATGACGCGGGCGATGAGTTTGAATTCCTCCATGACGATCCCCCTTTGTTATTGGCTCGTGCCAAATTAAAGAATGAGATAACCTCAAGGCAATGAGATAGCGAAGCCGCCGGCAAACGAGCGGCTCGAAAGGGGAGCGAAATGACCGCAACGACCATGTCTGGGGGCGTGCTGTCGGAGTCCGAGCACGCCCGGCAATTGCGCCGCGCGGTGCTGGCCGCCACCGTTGGCACGACCATCGAATGGTACGATTTCTTTCTCTACAGCACGGTCACCGGGCTGGTCTTCGCCAAGCTCTATTTTCCCAATTCGGACCCGCTGACCGGCACGCTCAGCGCCTTCGCCATCTATGCCGTGGGGTTCGCCGCGCGGCCTATCGGCGCCGCGATCTTCGGTCATTACGGCGACCGCATCGGGCGCAAATCGACGCTGATCGCGACGCTGATGCTGATGGGCATCGCCACCTTCCTGGTGGCTCTGGTGCCGACCTACAATTCGATCGGCGCTTGGGGTGCGATCATCCTGACGGTGCTGCGCTTCCTGCAAGGCATCGGCGTCGGCGGCGAATGGGGCGGCTCGGTGCTGCTGTCGATGGAATGGTCGCGCCATAACCGCCAACGCGGCTTCATCGCGTCCTGGCCGCAATTCGGCGTTCCGGCCGGATTGTTCATCGCCAATCTCGCGGTGTTGGCCTTCAGCCAGATGTCGGGCGATGCCTTTCTTGCGTGGGGTTGGCGGATCCCCTTCCTCCTGAGCATCGTCCTGGTCGGGATCGGACTGTGGATTCGGCTCGGCATTCTGGAGACGCCGGTATTCACGCGGCTGGTGCGCGAGAACAAGATCGAGCGCGCGCCGATGCTTGAAGTGCTGCGCAAGCAGCCGCGCGAGATTCTGCTGTCCGCGCTCGCGCGCATGGCCGAGCAGGCGCCGTTCTACATCTTCACTGCCTTCATCTTCGCCTACGGCACCGGCACCCTTAAAGTGACACGCGACCTGCTGCTCGTCGCCGTTCTGGTTGCGTCCTTGGTGTCGTTCATTTCGATCCCGGCCTTCGGCCATATCTCCGACCGCATCGGGCGCAAGCGCATGTATCTGATCGGCTGTGTTGCCGTCGGCGTCTTCGGCTTCATTTATTTCGGACTGCTCGACACCTACGCGCCGGTGGCGATCTTCATCGCCATCGTCTTGTCGCTCATCCCGCACGACATGATGTATGGGCCACAAGCGGCACTGATCGCGGAATCCTTCACCGGCCGGCTGCGCTATAGCGGCGCCTCGCTCGGCTATCAGCTCGCCTCGGTCATTGCCGGCGGACCGGCGCCGCTCATCGCCGCCTGGCTGTTCAGCCAATATCACAGCGGCTATGTCATCGCCCTTTATATTCTCGGCTGCGCGGTTGTTAGCATCGTCGCCACGACCTTCCTCAAGGACTACACCGGCAAGGATATATCGGCGGAGTATGACGCGCCGCCGGGCACCGCGGCAAAACCGTAAGCGGGTTCCGGGTCAGCGCGCGGTCTCGCCGCAATTCGCCAGGTCGGCGCAAAGATGATCGAAGCGCACCGCGACGGGCAGCCCCGACGCGGTGGTATCCAACGATAGCGGCAAGAGCCGCGTATCGTGGGTGAGGGTCATGTCAACCTGGCGCGGCGTCCCCTCGCTGTCGCCGTCGGCGTCGGCGCGGCTCTTGAACCCGGCGATGGGCACGAGTTCCAGATGCAGCGCGACGACATCGTCCTTCCCGCCGACGGAAACGACCGCGACATCGATCTCGAGGCGGTGAATATCGTCATAGACCTGCACCTTGAAACGATCGCCCGGCTTCGGCGCCTCGACGCGCAAATGCTCGCGGACGGCAGCCAAGGCCGATAACGGATCGAGCACGTCGCGGCGGTAAATTTCATCGAGCGGCGGCTTGCGGCTGTTGTCGTCGGCATCGCGCTCGGCGATCACCTGGCCGTCACGCGCGACAAAATCGAGGCCGACTTGATAGTCGCGGTGGCTGTGCAAGTCGTAAAGCGCGGCGTAGTGGGCCGGTAGAACGCCACCATCGGCGAACAGCCCCTCGGCATGGGACACGGCCTGGAAATGCGTGAGCCAGTGCATCAGGCCCACCGTCTCGATATGAATCTCGTCGCGATAGGCCGATTCGGACCCGCCCAAGCTCATCGCGATATGCGCGGCCGGCAACGCGGCCAGCGTTCCCCGGTAATAAGCAACCAACTCGTCGGCGCGCGCGGCTGCCGAGAGAACGAGTCCCAAGGTCAAGAACAGAGCAGATAAGACGCCGCGACGGATCATGTCGGTAAGTTTAGAGCATGATCCTCCCGGATAGAAGCGCCTGCGCCGGCCTAGCGGACAATGCCCTCGCTCACCATCCGGATCAGTTCGCGCTTTACCACCTTGCCGGCGCGCATCGGCATTTCGTCGATAAACACTATTTTCTTCGGCCGCTTATAGGCCGCGAGCTTGTCGCGGCAGAAATCGATCAATTCGGTTTCGGTGAGCGGCGATTTGGCGATGACGAACGCGACGACCTTTTCGCCCCACTCCTTATCGGGAACGCCGACAACGGCCGCCTCGACGACGCTCGCATGCGATTCCAGCACCGGCTCGATTTCGGCGGGATAGACGTTGATTCCGCCCGACTTGATCATGTCGCGCTTGCGGCCGCGGACGAAAATAAGGCCGTCCTTGTCCTTGTAAGCGAGATCGCCGGTCAGGAGCCAGCCGCCGCGCAAGACCTTTTCGGTTTCCTCCGGCCGTTCCCAATAGCCCCTGAAGACCGAGGGGCCGCTGACCGCGAGTTCGCCGATCTCGCCTTGGGGCACCGGCTTCAAATCGTCGTCGAGACATTCGATCCGCGTCAGCGGCGCCTCAACGCCGGCGGAATCCAGCAGATAGCCGTATTTGTCCGGCTGTTCGAGCGCGCGCCGGTAATGCTCGGGCAGGCGGAAGGTGACGAGACCGCCCGCCTCGGACGACGCATAGCCGAACGAAAAACCGGCATGAAAGCTGGGATGCGCGCGCAATATGTCGATCACTTCGCGCGTGGCGGCGCCGTGATAGAGCCGTACGGTACTGAAGTCGGTGGTGGCGAATTGCGGCAGCGGGAAACAGCGCCGCATCATCGTATCCATCATGTACAGCAGGGTCGGGCGATGCCGCGCGACGAGATCTAGATATTCCGCCGGCTCGAAGCGCGGCTCCATGACGATGCGGATGCCCTTGAGGATGAACATGGTGAGCTGCGAGATCGCCATGCCCGCCGCCAGCGGATTGGCGATGATCGCGCTGTCGTCGTCCTGCAGCGGAATCTCCATCATCAGCGCCGAGGCGGCCATGATGAAATTGCGGTGCGAGCGCAGACAGCCCTTAGGCAGGCCGGTGGTGCCGCTGGTGAACTTCGTGGTGAGGATATCGTCGGGCTCGACCGCGATTCCCGGTTCGTCCGCCGACGCTTTCGCCTTGAGCGCGTCGTAATCGAGCGGCAAGCCGTGGCCTGCGCCGATTCCGATCATGGCCTCGACGGATTTGAGCTTGGGCGCAACTTCACGCAGGATCGGCGCCGAATCCGCCTCGGCGAGAATGAATTTGGCGCGCAGATTGTCGCAGATGAACTGTATTTCGCCCGCGACCGAGCGCGGCATCACCGGCGCGCTGATGCAGCCGATCTTGGCAAGGCCGTAATAAATCTCGACGAACTCGACCGAGTTGCCGAGCATCATCATCACCCGGTCGCCGTGGCGAGCGCCGTGGCCAAGCAACATATTGGCGGCGCGGTTGGCGTCGTCGTCCAATTCCTTCCAGGTGAGGCTGCGCTCGCCGACGATCAGCGCCACGCGATTCGGCTGAACGCGGGCTTGATGCGCCAGGGTTTCGCCGATCGTCTCCACCGTGAATCCTCCCGATTATTTTTTATTAGACCCCGACGGTCATCCGCCGCGTGCGCAGCACGCCGTTGCGATCCACTTGCGTGCGGAGCACGTTCAATTCCCAGTCGGTGGGCGGCGTGGTCTGCGGCACATCCTTCGGGATCACCAGTTCGAAGCCGGTATTGGCGACGACATCGGCGACGGTATAGCCGGGATGGACCGAGGCAATGCGCGCGCGATGCTCGTCCTCGGTGAAATCGAGGA
>JAATGI010000489.1 GCA_015654725.1 Rhodospirillales bacterium | reverse complement strand
CGCGCCGCATCGCCCACGAGATCAAGAATCCGCTGACGCCGATCCAGCTTTCGGCCGAGCGCCTGAAGCGCAAATACACCCGCCAGATCCAAATCGAACCCGAGGTTTTCCGCGACTGCACCGACACCATCATCCGCCACGTCGCCGATATCGGGCGCATGGTCGACGAATTCTCGTCCTTCGCCCGCATGCCGGCGCCGATGATCAAGGACGAGGACATGGTCGAGCTGGTGCGCCAAGCCGTGTTCCTGCAACGCACCTCGACGCCGGAGATTCGCTTCACCGTCGATGTGCCGGACCGGGTGCGGCTCGATTGCGACGCGCGCCAGGTGAGCCAGGCGCTGTTCAATCTGCTGAAGAACGCGGCCGAATCCATCCAGGGCCGCGACGGCGAGGCGCCGCCCGGCGAGATCGCGGTGCGCGTTTCGGCGGTGCCGAGCCAGGTCGTGGTCGCAGTCGAGGATAACGGCCGCGGCCTGCCGCGCGAGGGGCGCGAGCGCTTGACCGAGCCTTATGTCACCACGCGCGCCAAGGGCACCGGCCTGGGCCTGGCCATCGTCAAGAAGATCATGGAAGATCATCACGGCGAATTGTCGCTGGAAGATCGCGACGGCGGCGGGGCGCGAGTGTGCCTGGTGTTCAACCGCGCGCCGGCGGTGACGGACGAGGCGCAACCCGTGCCGATGAAGGCGGTCGCGCATGGCGCATGACATTCTCGTCGTCGACGATGAAAACGACATCCGCGCCCTGATCTGCGGCATCCTCGAGGACGAGGGCTATGCGACGCGCGACGCGGCCAACGGCGCCGAGGCGCTGGCCGCGATCCGGTCGCGTCAGCCGACCCTGGTGATTCTCGATATCTGGCTGCAGGGCAGCGAGCTCGACGGGCTCGAAATTCTCAAGATCGTGCGCCGCGAGCTTCCCAACCTGCCGGTGGTGATGATCAGCGGCCACGGCACCATCGAAACCGCGGTCGCCGCGATCAAGATCGGCGCCTACGATTTCATCGAAAAGCCTTTCAAGACCGACCGGCTCTTGCTGTTCGTCGAACGCGCCATCGAGGCGTCGCGCCTTCGGCGCGAGAACGAGGAATTGCGGCTCCGCGCCGGCGGCGACGAGGAGTTGATCGGCGATTCGCCGAAAATGTCGCAATTGCGCCAGCTCATCGAGCGGGTGGCGCCGACCGGCAGCCGCATTCTGGTGAGCGGTCCCGCCGGTTCCGGCAAGGAAGTGGCGGCGCGGCTGGTCCACAAGCTCTCGCGTCGCGTCGCCGGGCCGTTCGTCGTGCTCAACAGCGCGCGGCTGGCGCCCGAGCGGCTCGAGATCGAGCTGTTCGGCTGCGAGGCCGGTACGGTCGGTCCCGGCACGCCGCGCGGCGTCGGCATGTTCGAGCAGGCGCATGGCGGCACGCTGTTTCTCGATGAAGTGGCCGACATGCCGCTCGAAACCCAAGGCAAGATCGTGCGCGCGTTGCAGGATCAGACCTTCCAGCGCGTCGGCGGCGGCAAGGTCGAGGTCGATGTTCGCGTCATCGCCTCGACGAGCTGCGATCTCGCCTTGGAAATCGCCGCCGGCCGCTTCCGCGAGGATCTCTTTTACCGTCTCGCCGTGGTGCCGCTTACGGTACCGGCGTTGGTGGACCGCCGCGAGGATGTCGCGACCCTGGCGCGCCATCTGATGCAGCGCGCCGCGGCGGCCGCGCGCATCGCGCCGCGCGAATTTGGCGACGACGCCTTGGCCGCGCTCCAGGCCTATGACTGGCCCGGCAATGTGCGCCAGATGCGCAACGTCATCGAATGGCTCCTGATCATGGCGCCGGGCGAAGCGCATCAGCCGATCCGCGCCGACATGCTGCCCTCGGATATCGGCGCCACGGCGCCGACGGTGGCGAAATGGGAGCGTGGCGGCGAATTGATGCGGCTGCCGCTGCGCGAGGCGCGCGAGATGTTCGAGCGCGAATATCTCATCGCCCAGATCGGCCGCTTCGGCGGCAACATCTCGCGCACCGCCAATTTCATCGGCATGGAGCGCTCGGCCTTGCACCGCAAGCTCAAATCGCTGGGCGTGTTCGACACCGATCGCACCGCCGCCGCCGAGCGGCCCGCCAATCTCGACGTCATCGTCTGAGTCATGTCGCGCGTCGCTTACGTCAACGGCCGTTATCTGCCGCACCGCTCCTCGCGGGTGCATATCGAGGATCGCGGCTTTCAATTCGCCGACAGCGTTTATGAGGTGATCGCGATCCGCGCCGGGCAATTCGTCGACGAGGAGCGCCATTTGGCGCGGCTCAAGCGCTCGCGCGAGGCGCTCGAACTGTCGGCGCCGATGAGCGACGCGGCGCTGAAGACGGTGCTGCGGGAAACCGTGCGCCGCAACCACGTCGCCGACGGCATCGTCTATCTGCAGGTGACGCGCGGCGCGGCGCCGCGCGAGTTCGCCTTTCCCAAACGGGCGCGGCCGAGCCTGATCGTGACCGCGCGCGCGCAGGCCATCGCCGATCCGGCGCTGATCGAGCGCGGCGTCGCCGTCATTACCGTGCCGGATTTGCGCTGGAAGCGGCCCGACATCAAATCGGTCTCGCTTTTGCCCAACGTACTGGCGAAGCAGCAGGCCAAATACGCCGACGCCTACGAGGCCTGGCAGGTCGACGCCTATGGCAATGTCACCGAGGGCACCTCGTCCAACGCCTGGGTGGTGAACGGCGTCGGCGAGGTCGTGACCCGCCAGGCCGACCACAGCATCCTCAACGGCGTGACGCGGCTGGGGCTCATCGACATCATCGAGCGCGCGGGTTTGCGGCTGGTGGAGCGGCCCTTCAGCGTCTCCGAGGCGCGCGCCGCGCGCGAGGCCTTTCTCACCAGCTCCACCAACGGCGTGCTGCCGGTGGTGCGGATCGACGGCGGCGCCGTCGGCGACGGACGCCCGGGCTCGCTCGCGGTCACGCTCGCCGCCGCCTATCGCCGCTACATGGCCGAAGGGACGCGATGAGCCGCCCGCGGGCGATCCTGTTCGATTGGGACAATACGCTGGTCGATAGCTGGGGCACGATTCACGACGCGCTCCGTCACTGTTTCGTGGCCATGGGGCGCGAGCCGTGGAGCCTCGCCGAGGTCAAGGCGCGAACCAGGTTGAGTCTCATGGAGGCGTTTCCGCCGCTGTTCGGCGAGCGCTGGCGGGAAGCGCGCCAGCATTATCTCGACCGCTTCACCGCGATCCATCTCGCCACCATCACGCCCTTGGCGGGCGCCGAGGCCATGCTCGAAGCGCTGGCGGCGTCGACGATTCCGCTCGGCGTCGTCAGCAACAAGACCGGCCGCCATTTGCGCCGCGAGGTCGAGCATTTCGGCTGGACCCCGCGTTTCGCGCGCGTCGTCGGGGCGGGCGATGCCGCCGCCGACAAGCCCGCGGCGGCGCCGGTGCTGATGGCGCTCGACGCCGCAGGCGCCGCACCCGGCCCAGACGTCTGGTATGTCGGCGACACCGCCATGGACATGGAATGCGCCGCGGCAGCCGGCTGCGCGGGCGTTCTGCTGCACACCGAGTTGGCAAGCGAGGCCGGCTTGGCGCGGTTTCCGCCGGCGCTTCGTTTCGCCGATTGCGCCGCGCTGGCCACCTACATCAAAGCCTTGTGATTTTATCCGCCCCACCCATCTGTTATGAATCGGGTAAAGGCGGCCCGAGCCGGATCGGCGTGGCCACCTCCGACCCGATAAGATTGAAGAAGGGGTAGCCCCATGTCGTCGGAAAAATCGCAAAACGTTCAGGACGTGTTTCTGAATAACGTCCGGAAAAACAAGACGCCCGTCACAGTATTTCTGGTCAACGGCGTCAAGCTCCAGGGTATTATCACTTGGTTCGACAATTTCTGCGTCTTGCTGCGCCGCGACGCGCACTCGCAATTGGTCTACAAGCACGCGATCTCGACCGTGATGCCGGCGGCGCCAATCCAGTTGTTCGAAGGCGGTAAGGAAGCTGAAGAAGAGTGACGCCATAGCCCCCGGCGGCGCGCCGGGAACTACGTGCCTGGTCCTGCATCCCTATCTTCGCGCCGGCAACGAGGGCAACGGCGAAGCCGTGCGCTCGCCCGAGGCGCGGCTGACCGAAGCGGTGGGGCTCGCGCGCGCCATCGCTCTCGTCGTGCTGCATCAGGCGGCGCAGCCGGTGCGGCAATTCCGGCCGGCGACGCTCCTCGGCACCGGCGCGGTCGAGACCCTGGGCCGGATCGTCGAGGCCAAGCAGATCCAGGTCGTGGTGATCGACGCGACGGTGACGCCGGTGCAACAGCGCAATCTCGAGCGCGCCTGGAAATGTAAAGTCATCGACCGCACCGGCCTGATCCTGGAAATTTTCGGCGAGCGGGCGCGCACGCATGAGGGCCGGCTCCAGGTCGAGCTCGCGGCGCTGACCTATCAGCGCTCGCGCCTGGTGCGGTCCTGGACCCACCTCGAGCGCCAGCGCGGCGGCTTCGGCTTTCTCGGCGGCCCCGGCGAAAGCCAGCTCGAAACCGACCGCCGCTTGATCGGCGATCGCATCGCCAAGCTCAAGCTGGAGATCGACGACATCAGGCGCGCCCGCGGCCTGCAACGCCGCGCGCGCCAGCGCGTGCCTTATCCCACGATCGCGCTGGTGGGCTATACCAATGCCGGCAAATCGACCTTGTTCAATCGCCTGACAGGATCCACCGTCTTCGCCGCCGATCTTCTCTTCGCGACGCTGGATCCGACCATGCGCGAATTGCGTCTGCCGTCCGGACGGCGCGTCGTCCTGTCGGACACGGTCGGCTTCATTTCAAATCTGCCGACCCAGCTCATCGCCGCCTTTCGCGCCACTTTGGAAGAGGTGCTGGAGGCCGAGTTGATCGTCCATGTGCGCGACGT
>JAATGI010000339.1 GCA_015654725.1 Rhodospirillales bacterium | reverse complement strand
GAAGGCAATCGCCGTATCGTCGACGATGTCTCCTTCGCGGTCGGCGCCGGTCAATTCTGCGCGCTGGTGGGGCCGTCCGGCTCAGGCAAATCGACGACCCTCAAAATGATCAACCGGCTGATCGAGCCGAGCGCCGGTTCGATCCGCATCGACGGCAAGGACATCTCGGCGCTGGCGCCCGAAAATCTGCGCCGCTCCATCGGCTATGTCATCCAATCGATCGGGCTGTTTCCGCATTGGACAGTCGCCGACAATATCGCGACGGTGCCGCGCCTGCTGAAATGGCCCGAGGCCCGCATTCGCGATCGCGTCGCCGAACTCGTCGCGCTGCTGCGGCTCGATCCCGGCGAGGCGAGGAAATATCCGCGTCAGCTTTCGGGCGGCCAGCAGCAGCGCGTCGGCGTCGCCCGCGCTCTCGCCGCCGATCCGAAGATCTTGCTGATGGACGAACCGTTCGGCGCGCTCGACCCGATCACGCGGGCGGCGCTGCAACAGGAATTGGCGTCGATCCACCGCAGCACCGGCAAGACCATCCTGTTCGTGACCCACGACATCGACGAGGCGCTGAAGCTCGCCGATCGCGTGGCGATTCTCGAAGCCGGCCGGCTTGTTCAATTCGCCGCGCCACTCGAAATTCTGGAACGGCCGGCCTCCGCTTTCGTCGCGGAATTCATCGGCCAATCCGAGCTCGGCTTGCGGCGGCTCTCTTTGTCGCGGGTGGCAGAGCGCATGCGCGGCGACAGCGGCGGCACCGGCGCGGCCATCGATCCGGATATGAACCTGCGCGACGCCTTGTCGCTGATGATCGCGCGCCATGCCGACCGTTTGCCGGTGCGTGGCGTCGATGGCGGCATCGCCGGCTCGATCGCGCTTAAGGATTTGCTCGCGTGACCGCGCGGCGCGCCCTTCGCCAACCCTTTTATTGGCTGCTCGCCTTCCTGCTGCTCTGGTTGGTCGCGACGCCGTCGCTGGCGCCCGTCTATCGTTGGCTCTTTCCGGCGATCGAGCCGCCGGTCTATCGCGGCGACTCATTGCTGGATTTGTTTTTCTGGCATGCGCTGGTGGTGATGGCGGCGAGCGCAGCCGCCATTATCGTCGGCGTCGGCGCCGGCATTTTCGTCACGCGGCAAGCGGGCCGCGAGTTTCGCGCCATCGCCGATACGCTCGCCACTATCGGCCAGACCTTCCCGCCGGTGGCGGTGCTGGCGGTCGCGGTGCCGGCCTTGGGTTATGGTTTCCTGCCGACGTTCATCGCGTTGGCGCTGTACGGCTTGTTGCCGATCCTCGCCAATACCGTCGCGGGGATCGAGGCGGTGCCGACGGCGGCACGTGAGGCGGCCGAGGGCATGGGCCTGTCGCCCTTGCAACGCCTGGCCCGAATCGAGCTGCCGCTCGCCTTGCCCGTAATTCTCGCCGGCATCCGCATTTCGGTTATTATCAATATCGGCACCGCGACGCTCGGCTCGACCATCGGCGCCGACACCCTCGGCACGCCGATCATCGACGGGCTGGTCGCCGGCAAACTGTCTTACGTCTTACAAGGCGGGATCGCGGTCGCGCTATTCGCGATCGCGACCGACCAAGGCTTCGAGCGTATCCAGCGCCGTGTCACGCGGTATCAGTCCACCGCGCATTGATCGAAGATCAGCGCAATGTCAATCGACCAACGCCTGATAGACCAGCGCGCGCATTTCGCGCCGGATCGGATAAGACGAAGACGGCAACAGCTGCGTCAACTGAATGACGACCAGTTCCTCTTTCGGGTCGATCCAGAACTCCGTGCTGGCGGCGCCACCCCAGGCAAAGACGCCGGGCGAGGTCACGACCTCCGCCTTGGCCGGATCGAGCACCACGGAAACGCCGAGGCCGAAGCCGATCCCCGCATAGGAGGTTTCGCTGAATCGCGGCGTGCCCATCGACGCCAGGTCGCCGCCCAAATGATTCATTGTCATGTATTCGACCGTCTTGCGGCCCAGGATGCGGACGCCGTCAAGCGCGCCCTTGCGTTCGAGCATCCGCGCGAAGCGCAAATAATCCGGCGCGGTCGAGACCAGCCCGCCGCCACCCGAGCATAGTTTTCGCGGCTTGAGATAAGGGCTGGTCGCGGGCGGATCGACGAGCTTCATGCCGCCTTCCTTGCCCTTTTCGTAATTGGCGGCGAAGCGATGCCGCTGCCCTTGATACACGTAAAAATCCGTGTCGCGCAGGCCGAGCGGATCGAAAATCCGTTCCCGGAGAAAACGGTCGAAGGGTACCCCGGAAATGGTCTCGACCAGCGCGCCCAACACATCGGTCGAGACGCTGTAATTCCATTCGGTTCCCGGCTGCGCCAGCAGCGGCAATTTCGCCAGCCGCTCCATCATCTGGGGCAGCGTCGCGTCCTCGGTTTGAAAATCGAGCTTGGCCGCTTCGTAGATCGGGCTCACCGGCGAGCCGGTGAAGCCATAGCTCAGGCCCGATGTATGGGTGAGCAGTTGCTTGAAGGTGATCGGGCTTTTAGCGGGTACGGTGTCGTATTTCTGCGCACTGCCGCCGGCATAAACCCGCATCTCCTTGAACATCGGCAGGAAGTGCCAAATCGGTTCGTCGAGCTGAAACCGCCCTTCCTCATACAGCATCATGATCGCGGTCGCGGTGATCGGCTTGGTCATCGAATAGATGCGGAAAATGGTGTCTTCGCTCACCGGCTCATTGGCCTCGACATCGCGCTGGCCGTGGGTATCGCAAAACACCACCCGCCCGCGCCGCGCCACTAGAACGAGCATGCCCGGCAGTTTCTTTTCCGCGACATAACGCTCCATCCAGGGGCGGATGCGCGCCAGCCGCGCGCTCGACAAGCCGACTTCCTCGGGCTTGGCTTCGACCATCTGACTCATGCGCGATTTCCTCGTAAGATACGGGCAACGACAAGGGGAGGCTATACCATGCGCGATTTGGCGGGAAAGACGGCTTTCGTCACCGGCGGGGCCGGCGGCATCGGCTCGGCGATGGGCCGGGCCTTCGCCGAGGCCGGCGCCAACGTCATGCTCGCCGATATCGAAGCGAACACGCTGCATGACGCTGTGGCGCGGCTCTATCCGACGCACCCGACGGTGCGCGGCGTGGTCTGCGACGTCACGGACTACGAATCGGTCGAGAGCGCGGCGCAGGCAACCGTCGCCGCCTTCGGCAAGGTCCATATCGTCTGCAACAATGCCGGGGTCGGCGGCTCCGGCGGCATCGACGATATTTCGCTCACCGCGTGGCGCTGGGTGATCGATGTCAATCTGATGGGCGTGGTGCATGGCGTGCGCGCCTTCCTGCCGCATCTCAAGGCGCATGGCGAAGGCGGGCATTTCGTCAACACCGCCTCGATGGCGGCGTTTCTGCCGGGAACCGGATTCGGCGCCTACACCGCGACCAAATTCGCCGTCGTGGGTATCACCGAGGCGCTGGCGATGGAATTGGCGCCGCACGGCATCGGCGCCAGCGTGCTGTGCCCCGGCTGGGTCAATACCCGCATTCTCGAAAGCGCGCGCAATTGGCCCAAGGACTATGGCCCGCCGCCGACCCGCGAGCTCGGTCCCTTGGCCGACCGCATCGCCGAACTGGTTAAGACCGGCATGGAGCCAAGCGCGGTCGCGTCGCTGGTCTTAAAGGCGGTGCGCGAGAACGAACTTTATATCTTCACCCATCCCCATATGCGCCCGCCGCTCGAACGGCGGTTCGATAAAATCCTCGCCGCCTATCGCCAGCTCGGCGCCGCGCCGCAGGAGAAGGCGCGATGAAATTCGGCATTTTCTACGAGCACCAGATTCCGCGTCCCTGGGACAATGACGCCGAGCACCGCATCTACAAGGAGGCGCTTGACCAGGTGGAATTGGCCGACCGCGTCGGCATCGATTATGCGTGGGAAGTCGAGCACCATTTCCTCGAGGAATATTCGCATTCTTCGGCACCGGAAGTGTTTCTCGCCGCCTGCTCGCAACGCACCAAGCACATCCGGCTCGGCCACGGCATCGTGTTGATGCCGCCCGGCTACAACCATCCCGCCCGCGTCGCCGAGCGCATCGCGGCGCTCGATCTCGTCTCGGACGGGCGGGTCGAGTTCGGCACCGGCGAATCCGCCTCGATCCTGGAACTCGGCGGCTATGGCGTCGGCGTCGGCGACAAGCGCGCGGCCTGGCAAGAGGCGCTGGAACAATGTCTCAACATAATGGTGATGGCGCCCTATCCGGGCTTCGAGGGTAAATATTTCTCGATGCCGTGCCGGAACGTGGTGCCGAAGCCGCTGCAAAAGCCGCATCCGCCGGTATGGGTCGCATGCTCCAACCGCGAGACCATCAAGCTCGCCGCGCGCCTCGGCATCGGCGCGCTCACCTTCGCCTTCGTCGATCCGGCCGAGGCGAAGCAATGGGTCGAGGATTACTATCGCATCATCAAGACCGAATGCGTGCCGATCGGCCATGCCGTCAACGCCAGCATCGCCATGGTGACGGGATTTTCGGTCCACCCCGACGAGGCCGAGGCGCGGCGGCGCGGCGAGGACGGTTTCAAATTCTTCGGCTACGCGTTGGCGCATCATTATATTTTCGGCGAGCACAAGCCGGCGCGCACCGACATCTGGGCGAATTACGAAAAAGCGCGCGCGGCGTTGCCATCCGCAGGCGCCGGGCGCGGTATCGGCACGCCCCGGCAACTGCGCGATCACCTCAAAAGCTTCGAGGATTCCGGCGTCGATCAGGTCGCCTTCATCCAACAAGGCGGCAAGAACCGGCACGACCATATCTGCCAATCGCTCGAATTGTTCGCGCGGGACGTGCTGCCCGAATTCGACGATCGCGAGGAAGCGCGGGCCAAGCGCAAGCAAGAAGAATTGGCACCCTTCATCGAAGCCGCGATGGCGCGGAAGACCAGGATGACGCCGCTCGCCGAGGCGGACATTCCGAGCTTTGTCGCACTCGGCCGCCAGGTCGCGGCGGCGGCGCAACTTACGCCCGAGCAGGACGCGGCTCGGCGCCGCGTGCTTGAAGCGTCGCAAGTGCCGCTGGAAAATCCAAAGGGCACCTAGCTCTCGATCACCACCTTGCCGACGCTTTTGCGCGAGGCGAGGGCGGCGAGGGCGGCCGGCGCTTCGGCGAAGGGAAATACATCGCGCACCAGCGGGCGAAACGCGCGGGCGCGATAGAGATCGAACAGTTCGGCGAAGACGCTCTGCGCCAACGCCGGATCATGCTTCTTGGTTTCGCCCCAATAGACCCCGAGCGCCGACGCGTTTCTCAAGAGCAGCCGGTTCGACGGCAATTCCGCGATGGCGCCGCCGGCGAAACCGACAATCACCAATCGCCCGCCCCAGGCGAGACAACGCAGGCAATCGATCGCGGTCGGGCCGCCCACCGAATCGACCGCGACATCGATGCCATCGGGCGCCAAGCGACGCAGCGCCTCGACCAGTTTCTCGGCGCGGTAATCGACGACATGATCGGCGCCGAGTTGGCGGCAGATCGCGGCCTTGTCGGCGCCGCCCGCCGCCGCGATCACCGTGGCGCCCCAATGCTTGGCGAGCTGGATTGTGGCCGAGCCGACGCCACCGGCGCCCGCTGT
>JAATGI010000378.1 GCA_015654725.1 Rhodospirillales bacterium | reverse complement strand
GAAGAGACCGGCGCCCGCTCGATCCGCGACATCAAGGAGCAGGACGTCTATATGGGCGACATGCCGCTCATGACCAAGAACGGCACCTTCATCATCAACGGCACCGAGAGCGTCGTCGTCTCGCAGATGCACCGCTCGCCCGGCGTGTTCTTCGACCACGACAAGGGCAAGTCGCATTCCTCGGGCAAATATCTGTTCGCCGCGCGCGTCATTCCCTATCGCGGCTCCTGGCTCGATTTCGAGTTCGACGCCAAGGACCATGTCTATGTCCGCATCGACCGCCGCCGCAAATTGCCGGTGACGACGCTGCTCTACGCGCTCGACGGCGCCGAGACGGCGAAGCTGCGCCTCAAGCGCCTGGCCGAGGGCAAGCCGCTCACGCCGCAAGAAATATCCGGCATAACCAAGGAAGAAATTCTCGGCGCGTTTTACGGCACGATCCGCTTTTCCCGCGGCAAGCAGGGCTGGCAGGCGCCGTTCGATCCGGCGCGCTACCGCAACGCCAAGCTCACCCACGATCTGGTCGACGCCAAGACCGGCAAGCCGGCGGTCAAGGAAGGCGAGAAAATCACGCCGCGCATCGCGCGCAAGCTCGCCGAGGACGGGTTGCAGGAGATTCTCGTCAGCAAGGAAGAGTTGGTCGGCCGCTATCTCGCCATCGACATCATCAACGAGCAGACCGGCGAGATTTTCGCCGAGGCCGGCGACGAGATCACCGCGACCCTGGTGGATACGATCCAGCAGGCCGGCCTCAAGGACTTGCCGGTGCTGCAGATCGATCACGTCACCGTCGGCCCCTATATGCGCAATACGCTGATGATCGACAAGAACGCCTCGCGCGAGGAGGCGCTCATCGACATCTATCGCGTCATGCGGCAGGGCGAGCCGCCGACGCTCGAAACCGCCGAAGCCCTGTTCCGCGGCCTGTTCTTCGATTCCGAACGCTACGATTTGTCGGCGGTCGGACGGGTCAAGATGAATTCGCGGCTCGAGCTGCAGACCGAGGACACGATCCGTATTCTGCGCAAGGAAGACGTCATCGCCATTCTCAGGGTGCTGGTCGGGTTGAAGGACGGCCGGGGCGAGATCGACGACATCGACAATCTCGGCAACCGGCGCGTCCGCTCGGTCGGCGAACTGATGGAGAATCAGTATCGCGTCGGCCTGTTGCGCATGGAGCGCGCGATCCGCGAGCGCATGAGCTCGGTCGAGATCGACACGGTCATGCCGCACGATCTCATCAACGCCAAGCCCGCGGCGGCGGCGGTGCGCGAGTTCTTCGGCTCGTCCCAGCTCTCGCAATTCATGGATCAGACCAACCCGCTTTCGGAGATCACGCATAAGCGGCGGCTCTCGGCGCTGGGGCCGGGCGGCTTGACCCGCGAGCGCGCCGGCTTCGAGGTGCGCGACGTGCATCCGACGCATTACGGCCGCATTTGCCCGATCGAGACGCCGGAAGGGCCGAATATCGGCCTCATCAACAGCCTCGCCACCTTCGCCCGGGTCAATCCGTACGGTTTCATCGAAAGCCCCTACCGGCGCGTCAAGGACGGCAAGCTGACGGACGAGGTGGTCTATCTTTCCGCCATGGAGGAAAGCCGCTACGCCATCGCCCAGGCCAATGCCGAGGTCGATGACAAGGGCCGCGTCAAGGCCGACCTGACCAATTGCCGCAAGGGCGGCGATTTCGTCATGGCGCGTCCCCAAGACATCGATTTCATCGATGTCTCGCCCAAGCAATTGGTGTCGGTCGCGGCGGCGTTGATTCCGTTCCTGGAGAATGACGACGCCAACCGCGCGCTGATGGGCTCGAACATGCAGCGCCAGGCGGTGCCGCTCATTCGCGCCGAGGCGCCGCTCGTCGGCACCGGCATGGAGGAAAGGGTGGCGCGCGATTCCGGCGTCACCATCATCGCGCGGCGCTCGGGCGTGGTGGATCAGGTCGACGGCACGCGCATCGTGGTGCGCGCGACCGACGACACCTCGGCCGACGCGCCCGGCGTCGACATCTACAATCTCTTGAAGTTCCAGCGCTCCAACCAGAACACCTGCATCAACCAGCGGCCGCTGGTGAAGGTGGGCGAAACGGTCGAGGCCGGCGACATCATCGGCGACGGGCCCTCGACGCAACTCGGCGAGCTCGCTCTGGGCCGCAACGTGCTGTGCGCCTTCATGCCGTGGAACGGCTATAATTTCGAGGATT
>JAATGI010000485.1 GCA_015654725.1 Rhodospirillales bacterium | reverse complement strand
CACACCGCCTGCGCGGCGACGGCGCCGGCGGCGATGGCGATCGGCAGGCCGCCCATGATGGCCGCCATGGTCGTCATCATGATCGGGCGGAAGCGCAAGAGGCACGCCTCGAAGATCGCCTCCTCCACCGGCATGCCATTGCGCTGCCGGTCGAGCGCGAAATCGATCATCATGATCGCGTTCTTCTTGACGATGCCGATCAGCATGACGATGCCGATGATGGCGATGATGCTGAGGTCCATATGGAACAGCATCAGCGTCAAGAGCGCGCCGAGGCCCGCCGCCGGCAGGCCCGAGAGAATCGTGATCGGGTGGATGAAGCTTTCGTAGAGGATGCCCAGCACCATGTAGATCACGAGCACGGCCGCGATCAGCAGCATGCCCTGGCCCTTGAGCGAATCCTGGAACACTTGCGCGGTGCCCTGGAACCCGGTCACGACGGTTACCGGCAGGTTCATGGTGCGCTCGAGCTGGCGGATTTCCTCGACCGCTTGGCCGAGCGAGACGCCGGGCGACAGGTTGAACGAAATCGTCACCGACGGCAGCAGGCCCTGATGATTGATGATGACCGGGCCCAAGGTCGTGCGCAGCGTGGCGACCGCCGATATCGGCACCGGTTGGCCGGCGGCGGTGCGCAGATAGAGCTTCGACAGGTCCGACGGCGTGCGCTGAAATTTGGGATCGACTTCGAGAATGACCTCATAGGCGTTCGCGGGCTGGTAAATGGTCGAAATCTGGCGCACGCCGTAGGCGCTGTACAGCGTCTGCCGGACCTGATCGACCGAAATGCCCATCGAAGAGGCGAGGTCGCGGTTGACATCGACCACCAACTCGCGATTTTGCAGTTCGAGATCGGAATTGACGTCCTGGATGCCTGCCAGCTTGGCGATTCCGGCCTGGAGCTCGGGGCCGAGGCGATAGAGTTCGGCGGTGTCGCTGTCCTGGACCGTATATTGATATTGGCTGCGTGCCAGCCTGCCGCCGACCTGGATATTCTGGATCGCCTGGAAATAGGTCCGAATCCCCGGCAGTTGCGCGACCTCGCGCCGCAGCCGTTGAATGACCTGATCGATCGTGTCCTTGTTTTGGCGCTGGTCGCGATCCTTGAGCGTGATGAACATGCGGCCATTGTTGAAGGCCGGATTGAAGGACGACGCGCCGACGAAGGAGCCGACATTGGCGATGTCGGGATCGGATCCGACGATCGCCGCGGCTTCTTGCTGATGCACGGCCATGCTGTCGAAGGAAATATCCTGCACCGCCTCGGTCGCGGCCAGGATCAGGCCGGTATCCTCGTTCGGAAAAAATCCCTTGGGGATGATGGTGAAGACATAGAGCGAGGCCGCCAGCGACACCAGCGTCACGCACAGGGTGATGAACTTGTAGCGCAGCACGCGAGTCAGCATCCAATCGTAACCGCCGATCAAGCCGTCGAAGCCCGCTTCGGAAATGCGATAGAGCCGGCCGTGACGCTTGTCGTGCTCGGCGCGCAAGAGCCGCGACGCCAGCATCGGCGTCAGCGTCAGCGACACGAAGCCCGAAATCAGAATCGTCATGCTGATGGTGACGGCGAACTCGCGGAACACCCGGCCGACAATGCCGCCCATGAACAAAACCGGGATGAACACCGCGACCAGCGAGAAGGTGATCGACAGAATGGTGAAGCCGATCTCGCGCGAGCCGTTGAACGCGGCCTCCATCGGCTGCTCGCCATTCTCGACATGGCGCACGATGTTTTCGAGCATGACGATGGCGTCGTCGACGACGAAGCCCACCGACAGGGTAAGGGCCAAGAGCGACAGATTGTCGATCGAATAGCCCATCACATACATGCCGGCGAAGGTGCCGACGATCGACACCGGAAGGGCCAATGCCGGGATGATGGTGGCGGTGACATTGCGCAGGAAAATGAAAATCACCAGCACCACCAGGCAGACCGTCAGCATCAGCGTGAATTGCACGTCGCTGACCGAATTTCGGATCGACACCGAACGGTCGACCAGGATGGAGACGTCGACCGAGGGCGGAATCTGGGCGCGGAAGGTCGGCAGCAGGGCCTTGACGCTATCGACCACTTCGACGGTGTTGGCGTCGGGCTGGCGGAAAATCGCCAGGATGATCGAGCGCTTGCCGTTATACCAGCTCGCGACCAGGTTGTTTTCGGCGGCGTCGACGACATTGGCGACGTCGCTCAGACGCACCGGCGCGCCGTTGCGGTAGGCGACGACGATCGGTTTGTAGTCCTTGGCCTTGGCGAGTTGATCGTTGGCTTCGATGGTGTAGCCGATATGGCTGCCGTTGAGCTGGCCCACCGGCGTAATCGTGTTCGCGGCCGAGACCGCGTTCATCACGTCGTCGAGCGACAGGCCCTTGGCCGCCAGCGCCTCGGGATTGGCCTGGATGCGCACGGCGAATTTCTGCGCGCCATAGACCTGGACCTGCGACACGCCCGCCAGCATCGAGATGCGCTGCGCCATCAGCGTCTCGGCGTATTCGTCCATGTCGTAAAGCGCCATGGTGTCCGAGACCAGCGCTAGGTTCATCACCGGCTGATCCGCCGGATTGAGCTTGATGAAGCTGGGCGGCGCCGGCAGTTGCGGCGGCAGATAGCGCGCCGCCGCGGAGATTTCGGATTCGACGTCGAGCGCGGCGCCGTCGATGTTGCGCGCCAGATTGAACTGGATCGTGATCGCGGTCGCGCCCTGGCCGCTCGACGACACCATCGAATCGATGCCGGCGATGTTCGAGAACGCCTGCTCCAAGGGCGTCGCCACCGCCGAGGCCATGGTGTCGGGGCTGGCGCCGGGCAGGCTCGCGATCACCACGATGGTCGGGAAATCCACGCGGGGCAGCGCCGCCACCGGCAGCAGCCGATAACTGAACATGCCGAACACGACGAATGCCAGCATCAACAGCGTCGTCATCACCGGACGACGGATGCACAATTCCGGCAGCGTCATGAAGCTTTGTCCGGTTTCGGCGCGGCATCGGTGCGGACCGTCACGCGCGCGCCGTTGACGACGCGCAACTGGCCGTCGATCACGACGTGTTCGCCCGCCGCGATGCCCTTCTCGACGACGCTGATGCCGGCGATGGTCCGGTTTACCGTGACCGGACGGTATTCGGCCCGGTTGTCGGCCGTGACGACATAGACATAGTCGCCCTGCTGGCCCACTTGCACCGCGGCCGACGGAACCGTCAGCGCGTCGGCCTCCTCCGCGAGCTTCACCGTCACGGTGACGAATTGGCCGGGCCACAGCCGCTCGTCGTCATTGTCGAAGGTCGCGCGCACCACGATCGTGCCGGTCGTGCTGTCGATGGAATTTTCAAAAAACGTCAGACGGCCTTGGGCCGGCTGGCCGTTGTCGCCCTGAGGCAGCGCGTCGATCTCGACCGCGCCGGCGGCCATGGCCCGGCGGATCGCCGGCAGATCGTCTTGCGGCACGGGGAAATTCACATAGATCGGCCGAATTTGATTGATGGTGGCGAAGGGCACGTCCTGGGCCTTCACATCGTTGCCGATCTTTTGGCTGACATAGCCGATTCGGCCGTCGATTGGCGCCTTGATGGTAAAATAGCTCAAATTCACTTGGGTGTTCTCGATCGCGGCTTGATCGGCCTTGACGGTCGCCGCCGCCGACTCCGCCGTCGCCGACGAGGTGTCGAGCTGCTGGCGCGAGACAAATTCCTTTTCCGCCAGCGGCTTGTAGCGCTCGACGTCGCGGTTGGCATTGGCGAGCTGGGCTTGATCGCGGGCCAACTGCGCGACGGCTTGGTCGAGCTGGGCCTGGGCGAGCCGGGGATCGATCAGGAACAGCGTGTCGCCCGCCTTGACCTCTTGCCCGTCCTTGACCAGCACCTTGTCGATAGCGCCATCGACCCGGGACTTGATCGCGACCGAGGAAATCGTCTGCACGGTGCCGACGGCGTTAAGCTGCACCGGCATGGATTGTCGCTCGACCGCGGCGACGACGACGGGAACCGCTGGCGGACCGCCCTGCGGCGGCGCCGGCGTCTGCGAGCGCGCCTCCCGCGACACCAGGGTTTGGTAACCCAACCCGGCGCCCGCCAACGCCACCACGACGGCGCCCGCAATCCAGACCGGCCTCATCGCAACCCTTTCGCTATCGAACCACCTACGTCACCGGACGCCGGCCCCGGCCCCTACGCGACGGCGACTATAAGAGCGTTCGCGTGGTTCTGGGTAGGCGGGTTGCCGGTACGGCATCCCCGCGCGCGGCGCATGACAACCATCGTGCACGGCGCGGACAGGCGTTGGGATAGCGCTTTGATACCAAATTGTAAATCGCGCCGCCGCCGGGTCTGCTAACATGCCGGTAACAGCGCCAAGACTTCCAAGACATACCGGGAAAAGATAGCGCCGATGGGCGGCTTCGAGAATGCGTGGCATGCCCTTGGCGGGCGCAATTACCGCGCCTATACGATCGGCAACGCGATCTCCCCTCATGGGGACGTGGCTGCAGCGGGTCTCGGTGGGCTGGCTCGCCTGGCAATTGACCCATTCGACGGTGTGGCTGGGCCTGGTCGCGGTTTCCGACCTCGCGCCGACTCTGTTCCTAAGCCCGCTCGCGGGCGCGCTCGCCGATCGCGTCGATCGCGTCCGCCTGCTTTATGCGACGCAAACCGCCGCTCTCGCCGTGGCGACGCTGCTGGCGGCGCTTACCTTCGCCGGCGCGATTTCGATCTGGCCCCTGTTCGCCTTGACGCTGACGCTGGGCTGCTCGAACGCGATCAATCAGCCGGCCCGCCTGGCGCTGGTGCCCAGTCTCGTCGACGCCGAGCAACTGCACTCGGCGATCGCGATCAATTCGCTGGTATTCAATTGCGCGCGCTTTGTCGGCCCCGCGCTCGCCGGGGTGGTGATCGCGGGCGGCAGCGTCGGCCTCGCCTTCGCCCTGAACGCGGCTTCCTATCTGGCGTTCCTGGCGGCGCTCACCCGCCTGCGCGGCATTCCGGCGCAGCCGGCGGGTCCGCGCCATCACATCCTGCGCGACGCCATCGAGGGTTATGCCTATGCCGCGCGCCATCCCGGCATCGGGAAAATGTTGCTGCTGTTCGCGCTCACTTCCTTCAGCGTGCGCGGTTTCGTCGAGTTGTTTCCGGGCTTCGCCGATGTCGTCTACGGCCGCGGCGCCCCAGGCCTCGCCTGGATGACCGCGACCGTCGGGCTCGGCGCCATTGTCGGCGGCCTCTTCATGATTCGCCGGCGCGGCATTCGCGGCCTTACCAATCTGATCGTCGCCTATACCCTGATGATGGCGCTGGCGACGCTCGCCTTCACCGCCACCGCGAATTATTGGCTCGGCCTCATCTCGCTGTTCTTCGTCGGCTTCGCCATGATCTCGACCGGCGTTGCCGCCCAAACCCTGGCGCAGACCGCGGTCGATCCGGATATGCGCGGGCGGGTGATGGGGGTCTATGGCATGGTGTTCCGCGCCGGGCCGGCCTTCAACGCGCTGGCGATGGGTTGGATTTCGTCCTATCTGGGCTTGCGGCCGACGGTGGCGCTGGGCGCGGTGATGTGCCTCGGCTACGGCATTTGGGCGTGGTTCCGGCGCGAGGCGATGGAACAGGCCCTCGAAGTCGCGGCCGAAAGCGCGGCGGAATAAGCCGACCCTACGACAGGCTCTCGACGGTTCGCCCCAAGAGCGCGAGGTCGCGGTCGCGCGACAGGCGATGATCGCCATCCTTCACCAGGGTCACTTCGACATCGCCGCCCGCCAGCTTTTCGGCCAGCGCGAGACTCGTGCGCCACGGCACGTCCGGGTCTTGCATGCCGTGGATGAGCCGCACCGGACAAGTAATCGCCAAGGGTGCGCGCATGACCAGATGCCGGCGCCCGTCCTCGATCAGTTTGCGGGTGAAGACGTAAGGCTTGTCGCCATAGGCCGAGGGGATTTCGGCCACGCCGTCGCGCGTGATTTGCGCCTGAATTTCGGGCGAAAAGCCGTTCCACATCAAATCTTCCGTCGCGTCCGGCGCCGCCGCGATCCCGATCAGCGCGGCGACCCGGTCGGGCCGGTCGAGCGCCGCCAACAGCATCAGCCAGCCGCCAAGGCTTGACCCAATAAGAATCTGTGGCCCGGTGGTGAGCCGGTCCAACACGCTCACCACATTCTGGCGCCAGCGCCCGACCGTGGCATCGCGGAAATCGCCCGAGGAGGCACCATGCGCATGGAGATCGAAGCGCAGATAGGCGCGGCCCCGCGCCGCGACGAAGCCGTCGAGGTAGCTCGCCTTGGTGCCGGTCATGTCCGACATGAAGCCGCCGATAAAGACCAGGCCCGGACCCGCGCCGTCGCGCCGCCGGTAGGCGATTGTGGCGCCATCCTCGCATGTTAAGATGCTTGGCGATCCGGATTCGATTGGGGGCGGTCGGCCGGTTTGGGTTCGTTCCGTTGGGGTCATTTCATCGTTATCGCCCGATGATCAGCGCCGACATTATCATCGCGGCGACGCGCGGCGAAACCGCGCGCCGCGCTCCGGCCGTGCTCCAAGTCGTGCCCCGGCTCGAGGTCGGCGGCGTCGAGCGCGGCACCGTCGAGATCGCGGCGGCCCTGGCGCGCGCGGGATGGAAATCGGTGGTGGCGTCCGCCGGCGGCCAAATGGTGCGCGAGCTCGAGCGCGCCGGCGCCCGGCATGTCGAGCTGCCGCTCGCCAGCAAGAATCCGCTTACCATCCGCGCCAATATCGGCCGGCTCGCCGCCTTGATCGAGGCCGAGGGCATCGACATCGTGCATGCCAGGAGCCGCGCCCCGGCCTGGAGCGCGTGCCTGGCGGCGGACCGCACCCACCGGCATTTCATCACCACCTTCCATAATGCCTATGGCGCCGGGAGCTGGCTCAAGCGCCGCTACAATTCGGTTATGGCGCGCGGCGAGCGGGTGATCGCGATTTCGCGTTTCGTCGCCGAACATGCCGCGGCGACCTACGGCATCCCCGAGGCGCGCATCCGCGTCATCGAGCGCGGCGTCGATCTCGAACGCTTCAATCCCGACCGGGTCGCCGCCGCCCGCATGATCAAGCTGACCGAAGCCTGGCGGCTCACCGACGGCGCGCCGGTGGTGCTGATTCCGGGCCGCCTCACGCGCTGGAAGGGACAGCTGGTTCTCGCCGAGGCGCTGGCGCTGCTGGGCCGCCGCGATCTGCGCTGCGTCTTGATCGGCGACGGCGCGCCGCATTTCCGCCGCGTGTTGGAACGGCGCGTGGCGCGTCTCGGCCTCGACGGCATTTGCCAGTTCGTCGATCATTGTGCCGACATGCCGGCCGCTTATATGTTGGCCGATGTCGTGGTGTCGCCCTCGATCAGGCCGGAGGGCTTCGGCCGGATCATCGCCGAGGCATCGGCCATGGGCCGTCCGGTGATCGCCACCGATCACGGCGGCGCGCGCGAGATCGTGGCGCCCGAGACCGGATGGCTGGTGGCGCCCGGCGACGCCCAAGCCTTGGCCGCGGCGCTCAAGGAGGCGCTGGCGCTGACGCCGTCGCAACGACAGATCGTGGCCGACCACGGCATGGCCCGCATCCGCGACAATTTTAGCAGCGACCGCATGGGGAAAGGCCCGCTCGCCGTTTATGAGGAGGGGCTGTTCGCGCCGGTGGCGCCGCGCCCGGACGCGCCATGAGCGGGACCGGCGGCCGCCGTATCCTGGTCCGCGATTTGATCCTGCCCTGGGATATCGGCGTGTTCGCGCATGAGCGCGGCAGGAAACAGCGCGTGCGCATCAATCTCGATCTCGCTGTCGCCGCGGACGACCAGCCGCTCGGCGACAATCTCGCCAACACCGTCTCGTATGCCGGCATTGTCGACGGGATTCGCGCGCTGGCGCGCAACGGCCGCGTCAATCTGGTCGAGACCCTGGCCGAGCGCGTTGCCGCGCTGTGCCTCGCCGACCGCAGGGTCCTGTCGGTGCGCGCGCGGGTGGAGAAGCTGGACGTTTATCCCGACGCCGCTGTCGGGGTCGAGATAGAACGCTTTAACCAGCATGGCTAAATCATGGAAAGGGCCGCGATTCCAACCCCCAACCCCCTATCATCGAACTGTCGCCGTCGCCACTTGTGCACAGCGGGTCGGGTCGCCGGGTCACCCTATCGCAGGGCCAAGATGATTCTCGCGAATGACGAATGAATTACACTTGACTTTGATTATATCAAGTCTTTTCAAAGGCTTGAATTTGATGCCTCATTTTTATGCAGAGGGCGAAAAGCCCCGCATTACAGCGCCGCGGCGGCTTGCCGCAGGGCGTTGCCAACAGATTTATCCACAGGATTCGTGGATATCTGAAACCGCCGCTGAATTATGGCGGAAATCCGGCACGATATGAGCGGCGGCAAGGACCAGGCCGAGCCGGGCGGGCAGGGGCTTGGCGTCGTTCGCGCCGGCCTCGCCACCTTGCCGCCCTCGCCAGGCGTCTACCGCATGCTCAATGGCAGGGGCGACGCGCTCTATGTCGGCAAGGCCAGGAACCTCAAGGCGCGGGTCGCCAATTACACCCATTTCGCCGCGCTGCCGCACCGGCTCCAGCGCATGGTCGCCGAGACCCGCAAGCTCGAAGTGATTCTGACCCACACCGAGGTCGAGGCGCTGCTCCTGGAAAGCAACCTCATCAAGCGGTTGGAGCCGCGCTACAATATCATCCTGCGCGACGACAAGTCGTTCCCCTATATCCATCTCACCGGCAACACCGACTTTCCGCTGCTGACCAAGCATCGCGGCGGCCATGACGGGCAGGGCGATTATTTCGGCCCGTTCGCCTCGGCGGGTTCGGTCAATCGCACCTTGATCGCGTTGCAGCGCGCCTTTCTCCTTCGCTCTTGCAGCGACAGCATCTTCGCCAGCCGGACGCGGCCCTGCCTGCTCTATCAGATCAAGCGCTGCAGCGCGCCGTGCGTCGGCCGCATCGACCAGGCGGGCTACGCCAAACTCGTGACCGAGGCAAAAGGCTTTCTCGCCGGCCGCAGCCAGGAGGTGCAGCAGCGCCTCGCCGCGCGCATGCACGAGCTGGCCGAGGCCAAGGCGTTCGAGGCGGCGGCGCTGGTGCGCGATCGCATCCGCGCGCTCACCGACATTCAAGGCCATCAAGACATCAATGTCCGCGATCTCGGCGACGCCGATATCGTCGCCGCGCATCAGGCCGGCGGCCATACCTGCGTCCAGGTGTTTTTCTTCCGCGGCGGCCAGAATTGGGGCAACCGCGCGTATTATCCGAGCCACGCGCGCGAGCTCGATGTCGCGGACGTGCTTGGCGCCTTTCTCGGCCAATTCTATGCCGACAAGGAGCCGCCCCGGCTGGTGCTGCTGAGCCATGCGCCGCCGGAACTGGCGTTGATTGCCGAGGCCTTGGCCACGCGCGCGGGCCATCGCATCGAGTTACAGGTGCCGCAGCGGGGCGAAAAGCTCCAGCTGGTCAATCACGCCCTCATCAACGCGCGCGAGGCTCTGGGCCGGCGGCTCGCCGAGAGTTCGGCGCAACAGAAATTGCTGCAAGGCGTGGCGACGACCTTCGGCCTCGAAGCCGCGCCCAAGCGCGTCGAGGTCTATGACAACAGCCATATCCAGGGCAGCGACGCGGTCGGCGGCATGATCGTCGCCGGGCCGGAGGGCTTCGTCAAAAACGCCTACCGCAAATTCAACATCCGCGACGAGGACGCGGCGGGCGACGATTTCGCCATGATGCGCGAGGTGCTGACCCGGCGCTTCGCCCGCGCGCTCAAGGAAGATCCGGCGCGGGAGAGCGCCAATTGGCCGGATTTGCTCTTGATCGATGGCGGCGCCGGCCAGCTCGCCCAGGTCAATACCGTTTTGGCCGATCTCGGCATCGGCGACATCGCCGTCGTCGCCATCGCCAAGGGGCCGGACCGCAATGCCGGGCGCGAGCGCTTTTTCCGCGCCGGGCACGAGCCGCTGAGCCTCGATCCGAAGGACCCGGTGCTCTATTTCCTGCAGCGCCTGCGCGACGAGGCGCACCGTTTCGCCATCGGGACCCACCGCGCGCGGCGCGCCAAGCATATCGGCGCCTCGCCCTTGGACGAGATCGCCGGCATCGGCGCGCGGCGCAAGCGCGCGCTCCTCAATCATTTCGGCTCCGCGCGGGGCGTTTCGCGGGCCGGGTTGGTCGATCTCGAACGGGTCGCCGGCATCAGCGGGAATGTCGCCAAAAAGATTTATGATCATTTTCATTCCGGCGGGTAAAATTGCCGCCGCAGGGTGTTGGCCATGCCGATGAATTTGCCCAATCTGCTGACGTTGTCGCGGATCGTCGCGATTCCGCTCGTGATTCTGACCTTCTTTATCGACCCGCCGTACGGGCCGTGGGCCGGCTGCGTTCTATTCGCGCTGGCCGGTTTCACCGACTGGCTCGATGGCCAGCTCGCCCGGCGCTGGCATCAGCAATCGGCCTGGGGCCGCGTCCTCGATCCCATCGCCGACAAGCTTCTGGTGGCGACGGTGCTGTTCATGCTGGTCGCGCTCAATCGCATGTCGGCGGCGGCAATCTTTCCGGCGCTGGTCATTCTCGCGCGCGAGATTCTGGTCTCGGGCCTGCGCGAGCATCTCGCCACCTTGAGCGTGCCGCTGCCGGTCTCGCGCCTCGCCAAATGGAAGACCGCGATCCAGATGATCGCGATCGGCGTATTGCTGGTCGGCGATTCCGGGCCGAGCGGCCTCCATGTCCGCATGATCGGCGAGTTGCTGCTCTGGATCGCGGCCGGGCTGACCCTGGTGACGGGCTATGATTATCTGCGCGCCGGCATGACCCATATCGGCGACGAGCCCGTGGTCGTCAAAGAGCCGAAGCCGCATGGTGTTCCCTAATGCCAGCGCGGAATTTTCCCTCCCCCTTGATGGGGGAGGGCGGAAATCGAGCGCGACAGCGCGAGATTTCGGGTCGGGGTGAACGGACCGAAAAAACACCCCCGCCCACTCGACGTCTTCGACGTCTCGTTTCCCTCCCCCGTCAAGGGGGAGGGGTTTATTCGCGAGCATGACTCAAGCGCAACACGTCTTCGGTCTCGCCGGTTGGAGCGGCGCCGGCAAGACCACGCTGTTGGAGCGAGTGCTGCCGGTGCTGGCGGCGCGCGGCCTGCGCGTCGCCACCGTGAAGCATACCCATCACGACTTCGAGCTCGACCGGCCGGGCAAGGATAGCTGGCGCCATCGCCAGGCCGGGGCGAGCGAGGTGATGATCGCCTCGTCGCGGCGCTGGGCGCTGATCCACGAGTTGAAGGACGAGGCCGAGCCGTCGCTCGATGCGTTGTTGGCGCGCCTCGCCGCCGCCGACCTCGTCATCGTCGAGGGCTTCAGGCGCGAGCCGATCCCCAAGCTCGAAGTCTATCGCTCCAGCCTGGCCAAGCCGCTGCTGGCGCCCGACGATCCGCACATCGTCGCCATCGCCCGCGACGTGCCCGTGACCGGCACCGCCGTGCCGCAATTCGATTGGAACGATGCCGCGGGCATCGCGGAATTTATCGTTGCCCGTTTTCAGTTATCAGTCGTCAGTAAGAGTTCTCGCTGAGAACCGATGACGGACGACGGCAACTTGCCTAATCGGCCGCCAGCGCTTAGCTACTTCCCATGAAGCTCCTTTATTTCGCTTGGCTCAGGACCAAGATCGGCATCGCCGAGGAGGTGCTCGAGCCGCCCGGCGGCGTGACCGACGTGGCGGGCCTGGTCGAATGGCTCAAAAGCCGGGGGCCGCGCTTCGCCGACGCGCTGGGCAACGACAAGCTGGTGCGTGTCGCCGTCAATCAGACTTATGTGGATGGGCGCCATCCGGTCAAACCGGGTGACGAGGTCGCGCTCTTCCCGCCGGTCACGGGGGGCTGAATGATCCGTGTCCAGCGCGAGGATTTCGATATCGGCCGCGAGCTCGAGGCGCTGACGCGCGGCAAGACCGGCGTCGGCGGCGTCGCCTGCTTCCTCGGGCTGGTGCGCGACATGGCCGGCGACAAGGCGGTCGGCGCAATGACGCTCGAACATTATCCCGGCATGACCGAGCGCGAATTGGCGCGCATCGAGGAAGAAGCGAACCGGCGCTGGCCGCTCGCCGCGAGTCTGATCGTTCATCGCTACGGCCGGCTCGAACGGGGCGAGCGCATCGTGCTGGTGGCGACCGCCTCGGCGCACCGCGAGGCGGCGTTTCAGGCCTGCGAATTCCTGGTCGATTATCTCAAGACCAAGGCGCCGTTCTGGAAACAGGAGGAAACGCCGGACGGCCCGCGCTGGGTCGATGCCGAATCGCGCGACGACGAAGCCGCGACGCGGTGGACGACGGATTGACGGAAATCTAAGCCGCGCTTGCCTTTGCCGGCTCGCGGCCGACGAGGCGGTCGAAATCCGCGATCAGCATCTGGCATACCTTGCCGGGCGTGAACCGATAGTCGCCGATCTCCGAGACCGGCGTCACTTCGGCGGCGGTGCCGGTGATGAAGACTTCGTCGGCCTGCTTGAATTCCTCGGGCCAGATCGCGCGCTCGACGATCTTGATGCCGCGCTTCCGGGCGAGATCGATCACGGTTTTGCGGGTGATGCCGTCGAGGAAACAGTCCGGCGTCGGCGTGTGAATCTCGCCTTTGATGACGAGAAAGATGTTGGCGCCGGTCGCTTCGGCGATCTGGCCGCGCCAATCGAGCATCATGGCGTCGTCATAGCCCGCAGCCTCGGCATCATGCTTGGCGAGGGTACAGATCATATAGAGGCCCGCGGCCTTGGCCGCCGTCGGCGCGGTGTTGGGGGCGGGCCGTGCCCAGGGCGACCACATCATGCGGATGCCCTTGAGCCGGGCCTCCGGCGAGAAATAGGACGGCCACTGCCAGGCCGCGATCGCCATGTGGATCTTGGTCGCTTGCGCCGCCACGCCCATCTGCTCCGGGCCGCGCCAGGCGATCGGGCGGACATAGGCGTCGGTTAGGCCGAGCTTGCGGATCACGTCGTAACAGGCGCGGTCGATCTCGGCGGCGCTCCACGGAATCTCGAAGCCGAGGATGCGGCCGGAATTGATCAGCCGCTCGGTATGGTCGCGGAGCTTGAAGATGGTGCCGTTATAGACCCGCTCGCCCTCGAACACGGCGCTGGCATAGTGCAGCCCGTGGGTAAGAACATGGATCTTGGCGTCGCGCCAAGGCACCAGATGACCGTCGAGCCAAATCACGCCATCGCGGTCGTCGAAGGAAGGTCCGGTTAACATGAGCGATTTGCCTCCCTATTTCCGCACTAATCTTTCGTTCTGCGCTTGATCGGTATAACAAAATGAATCAGAATAAGTCAACATGTCTGACATAAAATCCATGGCATCCCCGCCATCCTTGCGCGAAACCGAATTGCGGCAGGGGATCGAGTTGCTGTTTTACGGCTATCGCGATTTCACGCATGAGCCCGATGCGATGCTGGCGAAATATGGCTTCGGCCGCGCCCATCATCGCGTGATTTATTTCGTCGGCCGCCATCCCGGCATGAGCGTGACCGAACTCCTCGGCATTCTACGCATTACCAAGCAGAGTCTGAGCCGGGTGCTGGGCCAACTGGTGCGGCAGGGCTTCGTGCTGCAGACGCCGGGCAGCCGCGATCGCCGCCAACGCCTCTTGGAATTGACCAAGAACGGCCTCGCGCTGGAGCGGGATTTGTCGGAGAACCAGCGGCGGCGGGTGGCCCGCGCCTATCGCGAGGCCGGGCCGGACGCGGTCGAAGGCTTCCGCAAGGTGATGCTGGCGATTATCGGCGACGTCGCCGACCGCCGCCATTTCGATCGCGAGACCAAGTGACGGTGCGGGCGGGGCCGGGCCTGCTATAGTCGCGCCATGAGCGTCGCCGAACCTCACCTCCTTGTCGTCGATGACGATTTGCGGCTGCGCTCGCTGCTGCGCCAGTATCTGAGCGATCAAGGCTTTCGCGTCACCACCGCGGGCGACGCCGCCGAGGCGCGCCAGCACCTCGCCGGCGTCAGCTTCGATCTCTTGATCCTCGATGT
>JAATGI010000108.1 GCA_015654725.1 Rhodospirillales bacterium | reverse complement strand
GATCGTGATCGTCGTCCCGGTTATTTCCGGAACGAAGAACCTGCGCAACCCGGCCGCCGGGTCAACGCCAAGGTCAAATGGTTCAACGCCGCTAAAGGCTTCGGTTTCGTTACCGTAGACGATGGCAGCCCCGACGCTTTTCTGCCGATGGCGGTGCTCCGCCGCGCCGGCTATGAGGATGTCCGCGAGGGCGCCTCGGTGGTGTGCGAGGTCGGTTCCGGCGCCAAGGGACCGCTGGTGCTGAACGTGCTCAATGTCGATGAGAGCACGGCCAGCGCGGCTCCGTCGCGTGGCGGCGGCCGTGGCGATGGCGGCTATGCCGCGCCGACCGGCCCCTCCCAATCGCTCGATGGCGCGGTGAAATGGTACGAGCCCGACAAGGGCTACGGCTTTATCTCGCCCGATGGCGGCGGCAAGGACATTTTCGTCCATGTCACGGCGTTGCGGCGCAGCGGCGTCAACGTCTTGCCGGCGGGCCAGCGCGTCCGCGTCGATGTGGTGGAAGGCCGCAAGGGCCTCGAAGCCGACCGCATCACCCTGATTTAATTCCGCGCCGCCGCGCGTCGCTCGGGTTCGATGGAACTCCACGAGACGCTGCGGGCCTACCGGCGGTATGCCGGGGTCTATGATGTCGCGTTCGGAGCGTTGTTCGCCTCGGGGCGCCGCGAGGCGGTCCGACGCGTGAACGACCGGCCGCGCCAACGTGTGCTCGAAGTCGGCGTCGGCACCGGCCTGTCGCTGCCGCTGTTCCGGGCCGACGCGCGCGTCACCGGAATCGATGTCTCGCCCGAGATGCTGGCGAAAGCGCGCGAGAAAGTGGCGCGGCTCAAACTCGCGCAAGTCGAGGCGATCCTCGAGGCGGATGCCGAGCGGCTCGATTTCGCCGATGACGGTTTCGACGCCGTGCTGGCGCTCTATGTCGTCTCGGTGGTGAGCGATCCGGCGCGGTTCGGCGCCGAGGTGAGGCGCGTGTGCAAGCCCGGCGGCCGCATCGTCATCGTCAATCATTTTTCGAGCGAGCAGGGGCCGATGCGGCGGGTGGAGCGGGCGCTGGCGCCGTTCGCCGGCCGCGTCGGTTTCCACGCCGATTTTCCGCTCGATCGCTTTCTCCGGGAGAGCGGGTTCAGGGTCGCCGAGCGCAAGCCGGTGAACCTCTTCGGCTATTGGACGCTGCTGGTCTGCGTCAACGAGAAGTGAAACGCCTCTTTAACGTTTCGTTAGATTTTGCGGATAGGTTGTCGCCGGCACAACCAGCGGGCGTCGCGTCTTGCAATACGATTTTCACGCCGATGACATCCTCGGGCCCGCCTATGAGTATTGGCGGCGGAAATGCGGCACCCGGCCGATGCCGCGGCGGCGTGACATCGACCCGACGGAAATTCCCCGCTTGCTGCCCTATATTCAGATCACCGAGTTCGTCGATGGCGGCAAGCGCGTCCGTTACCGCCTCGCCGGAACCGCAATCGTCGAGGCCTATGGCGGCGAACTCAAGGGGAAATTCTTCGACGAGGTTTTTTCGGGCGAGAGGCTCCGCTTCGTCGAGGCGAATTATCGCACCATGTGCGCCGAAAAGCGGCCCATCTTGGTGTGCAACCGCTATTTCTCGAGACGCGATGTGCCGCTCATTTGCAACCGCGTCGTGATGCCGCTCTCCGATGACGGCGTAAACGTCAACCAAGCCTTTACCGCGATGCGTTTCCTCTTCCCCGGCAAGTCCTATGAATGGGCCGGCCAGTGGTTCGGGACCAGCGGCAATTTCGACTTCGAGCGATCCCGCTGCGAGGCCATCCGATAAATCGGCGTTGAGATTTACAGCGCCTCGAGCTCGAAACCCAGAATCGTTTCGCCGCCCATGACCGCGGGCAACAAGGTGGGCGCGGTCGCCAGGACTTGTTCCGCGTAGAACCGCGCCGTGGCGAGTTTGGCGCGGTTGAAGCCGGCGTCGCCTTCGCGCGCATCGAGCCGGCGCTTTGCCTCCTCGGCTTCGCGCGCGAGGAGCCAGCCGCCGGCGACGATGCCGGCCAATTCGAGATAAGGCACCGCGCCGGCGAGCGTCGCCGCGCGCTCCTGCCCATGCGCCACCAGCCATGTCGTCGCGGTGGCGAGCGCGTCGATCCCCGCCGCGAGCTCGCGATGGCCGCCCGGCTCGGGCGCCGCGCGCATCTCCTCGATCAGCACCGCCATCGCCGCGCCGCTATCGCGCTGCACCTTGCGGCCGAGGAGATCGTTGGCCTGGATGCCGTTGGTGCCTTCATAGATCGGCGCGATGCGCGCGTCGCGATAATGCTGCGCGGCGCCGGTCTCTTAGATGAAGCCCATGCCGCCATGGACCTGGATGCCGAGCGAGGCGATGGCGACGCCCTGATCCGTGCACCAGGCCTTCACCACCGGAATGAGCAGATCGGCACGCGTCTGGAATTTCGTCGGCGCCGCGGCGTCAGGATGATGGTGCGCGCGGTCGATCGTCGCCGCTGTGTAATAAATGAGTGCGCGCATCGCCGCGATCCGCGCCTTCATCGATGCGAGCATACGTCGCACATCGGGATGATGCAGGATCGGGAACGCGCCGGGGCCGGTCGCGGTCACCGGCCTGCCCTGGACCCGCGCGCGGGCGAAGTCGCGCGCTTGTTGATAAGCGCGTTCGGCGATCGCGAGGCCCTGTAAGCCGACTTGGAGGCGCGCGTTGTTCATCATCGTGAACATGCATTCCATGCCGCGATTTTCCTCGCCGACCAGAAAGCCGATCGCGCCTTCATTGTCGCCATAGGCCATGACGCAAGTTGGGCTGGCATGGATGCCGAGCTTGTGTTCGAGACTGACGGCGCGCAGATCGTTGCGGGCGCCGAGGCCGCCATCGGCATTCACGAGGAATTTCGGCACCAGATAAAGCGACAGGCCGGCGGTGCCCGGAGGCCCGTCGGGCGAGCGCGCCAGCACCATATGCACGATGTTGGGGGTGAGATCGTGCTCGCCATAGGTGATAAAAATCTTCTGGCCCTTGATGCGGTAGCGGTCGCCGTCGCGCGTGGCGCGGGTGCGCATGGCGCCGACATCGGAACCGGCTTGCGGCTCGGTCAGATTCATCGAGCCGGTCCATTCGCCCGACACCAGCTTGCCGAGATAAAGCCGCTTCAGTTCGTCGCTGCCGTGGATGTCGAGCGCCTAGACCGCGCCGACGGTCAACAGCGGATTGAGCGCCCAGGCCATGCTTGCCGAGGTCCACATCTCGGTGACGCAGATGTTGAGCGCCTTGGGCAGGCCCTGGCCGGCGATCTCGGGCGCGAAGGCCAGCGCGTTCCAGCCGCCCTCGACATAGGCGCGATAGGCGTCCTTCCAACCGTCCGGCGTGCGCACGACGCCGTTTTCGAGCCGGCAGCCTTGCTTGTCGCCGACCGCGTTAAGCGGCGCCACCACTTCGCTCGCGAGTTTCGCCGCGCCTTCCATCACCGCATCGACGACATCGGGCGCCGCCTGCTCAAGCCCCGGCAGCGACGCCAGCGCCGGCAAGCCCGCGACGGTGTCGAGGGCGAAACGCATATCGGCCAAGGGCGCGGCGTAATCGGGCATGGATTATATCTCCCACGGATTGACGACGGCGATTCCACAGCCGGCGAAATCACTGACGTTTCGCGTCGCCAGCGTTGCACCTCGCGAGCGAACGATCGCCGCGATTTGAGTGTCGGCGTCGGGCACCGGTCGCCCGGCACGGCGTCGACTTGCGGCGATGTCGGCATATTCCCGCGCCGCCGCGCTGTCGAAGGGAATGACCCTTCCCGCCAATTCCTCGGCGAACATCAAATCGACAAATGATGTGAGACCCTTGCGGCGCCGACCGTCCGGCAACAACGCGATGCCATAAAGCAGTTCAGCTTCCGTGATTGCCGTCGTGAAGAGGGAGGCCTTTGGCTGCTCCCGCATCCATTCTCGAACCTTGAGCGATGGATTCGTCCGCCAAGCTTCCGATATTACATTCGTATCCAGAACGATCATGAGAAATCCGGCGGGTCTCTCATCGGTCCGCGTGGCGGCAGCACGAGATCAATTCCACCCAGCGGTTCGATGCGCCGGCGTATCGCGTCGTACAAGTTATCGCCCGATGCCGTCTCACGCGCGAGCGCAATGCGCAAAATATCCCTCGCTTCGTCTTCCATCGAGTGGTTACGTTGGGCGGCTCGAACGCGAAGCTTGTGCTTCAGTTTCTCGTCAAGTTTGCGAATAGTGATGCTGGCCATGATGACCTC
>JAATGI010000439.1 GCA_015654725.1 Rhodospirillales bacterium | reverse complement strand
GGCATCGGCCATTATCTTGAAGTGACGGCGCCGCCGGGCAAGGAAATGGGCGGCATCCGCTTCGAGGCCAATGGCGACGTCACCATCGTCACTGGCACGCTCGATTACGGCCAGGGCCATGCGGCACCCTTCGCGCAAGTGCTGGTGCAGCGGCTCGGCGTTCCGTTCGAGCGCATCAAGCTGGTGCAAGGCGACAGCGACCAACTCATCGCGGGTGGCGGCACCGGCGGCTCGCGCTCGATCATGGCGAGCGGCACCGCCATCGTGCTCGCGAGCGACAAGGTGATCGAAAAAGGCAAGCTGCTCGCCGGCCATTTCCTCGAAGCCGCGGTCGCCGATATCGAATTCGCCGGCGGCCGCTTCATCATCGCCGGAACCGACCGCGCCATCGGCGTCATGGAGATCGCCGATCGCTTGCGCCGCTCGCCCAACCTGCCCGAAGGCGTGCCGAACTCGCTCGATGTCGGCCTCGTGGTTGATTCGCCGCCCTCGGCCTTTCCCAATGGTTGCCATGTCTGTGAGGTTGAGATCGATCCTGAGACCGGCGTGGTCGAAGTCGCGAAATACACCATGGTCGACGATTTCGGCGTCATCGTGAATCCGCTGATGGTCGAGGGGCAGGTTCATGGCGGCGTGGTGCAAGGCATCGGCCAGGCGCTAATGGAAATGACGCGCTATGACGCGCAGGGCCAGTTGCTGACCGGCTCCTTCATGGACTACGCCATGCCGCGCGCCGGCGACGTGCCGAGCTTCGCCTTCAAGAGCCATCCCGTGCCGGCCAAGAGCAACGTGCTCGGCGTCAAGGGCTGCGGCGAGGCCGGCTGCTCCGGCTCGCTGCCCTCGGTGATGAACGCGGTGATCGACGCCCTCTCGGTCTATGGTATCGACCATATCGACATGCCGGCGACGCCGTATCGCGTCTGGCAGGCCATCCGGAACGCGTCCTTGAAGCGGGCGTGAAAGCCGCCTAGGCTCAAAGCTAATTATATTATAATTGCATTGGGAGCGACGCGTCGCGAGTCAACCATCCGTCATTCCCGCGAAAGCGGGAATCCAGAATCGGCAATGTACGGTTGCCCTGGGTCCCTGCTTTCGCAGGGATGACGACCACATGATCTGATTCCAGTTCGATTGGGGTGCCCATGAAGGCTGCGCTGTTTTCACCCGTCGCCTATGGCGGGTCGGCGTCGGAAGGCTGGCCGGTTCCAGCCGATCGTTATTCGGACGAAACCGCCGAACGTTCCTATCGCTCCGCGATTGACCGCTTTCGCCTCGCCGACGAGACCGGCTGGGATTGGGTGACGGTGGCGGAGCATCACTATTCGCCCTTCTCGCTGACGCCCAACCCGATGCTGCTGGCGGGCGCGCTGACGCAGATCGTGCGCCGCGCCAAGATCGCGGTGCTGGGCCCGACGGTGCCGATGCTGAACCCGGTCCGTGTCGCCGAGGAATTCGCGATGCTCGATGTCATGTCGGGCGGGCGCGTGATCGCGGGACTGATGCGCGGCACGCCCAACGAATATGTCACCTACAACATCAACCCCGACGAATCGCGGGCGCGTTTCCAGGAAGCGCTGCAGCTGATCCGCAAGGTATGGACCGAGCCGCAGCCCTTCGGCTGGCAAGGCCGGCATTACGAATTCCGCGCCGTCTCGATCTGGCCGCGCCCGGTGCAGAAGCCGCATCCGCCGCTTTACATGTCCGGCTCGAGTCCCGAGTCGGGGCAATATGCGGGCGAGAATCATATCGGCATCGGCTTCGCCGTGACGACCTTGCAACTCGCCACCAAGGCAATCGCGCATTATCGCGATCACGCGAAGAAGGCCGGCTGGGAACCGACGCCCGACGACATCATTTATCGCTGTGGCCTTCACGTCGCGGAGACGGACGAGCAAGCCAACAGCGACCTAACTTCGGGGCCGCCACGCGGCCGCTTCAGCATTTCCAATCCGGCGCTCGAAAGCGCCGTCGCGGGCACGAGCTTCTACGGCCGCGATTTCGAAGCCCAGCGCAATCGCGTCGCGCGCCTGCCGACCTTGAGGGACGCGGTCGATAACGGTCAACTCCTGTTCGGCAACCCCGAAAGCGTGCTCGCGCAGATCAAGAAAATCCGCGAGCTGATCGGCGCCGGTATTCTCGATCTGGTGCTGATCACGCAGGACGACGGCAAGGCCAATCGCGCCATCGAATTATTCGCGAGCAAGGTCTTACCGCGCTTGCACGAAATGGAATGACCGACATGGCCTTTCAAGAGCATTACGTCGAGGCGGACGGCTTCCGCATCCGCTATCTCGAAGCCGGCCAAGGCGAGCCGCTCGCGTGCCTTCATGGCGGCGGCGGGCTGCGCTTGTCGCCGATGTATGACCTGCTAGCGGCGCATTTCCGCGTGATCGGCTTTGAGATTCCGGGCTTCGGCGATTCGCCCGCGAACGAGCGCACCAATTCGGCGGCGGAACTCGCGGCGACGATGAACGCGGCCATGACCGCGCTCGGCATCGACAAGTTCAATCTGCTCGCCAATTCCTTCACCGGCAAGGCAGCGCTGAATATGGCGATGCAGGCGCCCGAATGGATCGAGAGCGTCGTGCTGATC
>JAATGI010000297.1 GCA_015654725.1 Rhodospirillales bacterium | reverse complement strand
CGCGGCGTCATCTTCGATGTCGATCCGGTCTTCGCCAACACCGAGGAATGGTATCAGTCGATCCCGATCGAGCGGCGTCCGTCGAAGGACCAGCCGTTCTATCATCTGCTGGCGCAGAACGCGCAGGGCGGGCCGTACGAGGCTTATGTCTCCGAGCAGAATCTCGTGCCCGACGCCGAGAACGGCCCGGTCAGCCATCCCATGATCGAGGTCATGTTCGAAGGCCTCACCGGCGACCGCTACGTGCTGCGGCCAAGCCGGCGGCAGTGACGGGGCGCTCGGCGCTCGTTTTCGCATCCGCGTCGCTGCTCGCCCTCGCCATGATCGATAGCGCGGCGGCCTCGGCCGCGGAACGCCCCGCGGTCATCGCCGAAGACACCCTGCTGGCCTCGCCCGATCCAGGCCTGCAACTGTTCGTGCGCAACAAACGGCCCGCGAACTTGACCGATTTTTCGCCGGAGCGGACGGTGCTGTTCGTTCACGGCGCGACCTACCCGGCCGATTCCTCGTTCGATTTGAAGCTCGGCGGCTATTCCTGGATGGACTACATCGCCGAGCGCGGCTTCGACGTCTATCTCGTCGATCTGCCGGGGTACGGAAAATCGACTCGCCCGCCCGAGATGGATCAACCCGCCGACAAGAATCCGCCCGTGGTCTCGACCGCGATGGCGGTGCGCAACGTCGCCGCGGTCATCGACATGATTCTGGCGAAGCGGCGCCTGCCGCGGCTCGATCTCATCGGCTGGTCCTGGGGCACCACGATCATGGCGACCTACGCCGCGAACAATCCCGCCAAGGTCGAGCGCCTGGTGCTGTACGCGCCGGTCTGGATCGCGCAGACGCCGGCGCCGTTCAAGGACCCGCTGCCGGCTTACCGCGCCGTGACCAAGGAAGCGGCGCTCGCCCGCTGGCTCACCGGCGTGCCCGAGGACAAGAAGAGCGCGCTCATTCCGCCGGGCTGGTTCGACCAATGGGCCGACGCGACCTGGGCTAACGACCCGGTCGGCGCGCGGCAAGAACCACCGGTGTTGCGCGCGCCCAACGGCGTGTTGCAAGACTTCAAGGACATTTGGTTCAGCGGCAAATCGACCTACGATCCGGCCAAGATCACCGTGCCGGTCATGCTCATTCAAGGCGAATGGGACGCGGACACGCCGCCCGACATGGCGCGCCGGCTGTTCGCGCTTCTGACCAACGCGCCCTTCAAACGCTATGTGCTGGTCGGCGAGGGCACGCACACGCTGATGATGGAGCGGAACCGGCTGCAGCTCTTCCGCGAAGTCGAGGAATTTCTCTTCGAGCGCGCGCCGCGCTAGCGCCGTTTCCAGGTGAAGACCGAGGACACCGCGTAGTTCCACACCGAGCCCACCAGCGCGCCGGCGATGCCGGCGAGCCACCAGGACGGACGCGCCTGGAACACGTACGACGCGACATCGATATTGGCGACCGCGCCGACGCTGCAAATCACATAGAAGGACACGAGGCCGCGCAAAATCCTCATGCCCTTGAGGCGCTGATCGCGGTAGGTGAAAAAATTATTGAGCAGGAAATTCGAGGTGGTCGCGACCACCACCGCCACGGTCTGGGCGAGGACGAAACTGGTTTGCGCGAAGGTCAGCGTCGTCCATAGCACGATGAGATGAACCACGACGCCGATGCAGCCGATGAAGGCGAACAGCGCGAAGCGCACCGGCACGACATGGCCCACGAGCTTGTCGGCGATCAGCATGCCGAATTCCCACGCCACCATCGAATCGAGCTTGCTCTCGCCATGCTGGCGCGGCCGGAATTCGTAAGGCAATTCCTTGAAGCGGACCGGCGTCGGCGAGGACGCCAGCAGATCGAGCAGAATCTTGAAGCCCTGTCCCGACAGGCGGCGCATCGCCGCTTCGAACGTGTCGCGCCGCATCATGAAAAAGCCGCTCATCGGGTCGGCGATATCGGCCTTGCAGATGAGCCGCGAGAGGCGCGTGGCGAGGCCGCTGATCTGGGCGCGGCGCTTGTTCCATTCGAACGACGAGCCGCCCGCGACATAGCGGCTGCCGATGACGAGATCGTACGGCTCCGATTTCAGCGCCGCCAACATGCTCGGCAGCAGGCGCTCGTCATGCTGCATATCGGCGTCGGTGACGGCGACATAGGGCGCGGAACTGGCCAGCAAGCCCTCGATGCAGGCGGTGGAAAGACCGCGCCGGCCGAGCCGTTGAACGCAGCGCACGCGCGGGTCGCCGCGGCCGATCTCACGCACCAGATCGGCGGTGCCGTCGCGGGAATCGTCGTCGACGAAGACGATTTCCCAATCGACGCCGTCGAGCACGGAATCGATTTCCCGGATCAGCGGAACGATATTGTCGCGCTCGTTCAGCGTGGGAACGACGATGGAAAGCTCCGGCGCGCGCGCGGCGGGGATGGAAACGGGCGCTGCAATGACGGCGGGCTCGCTGGGCACGCCGATTAGCTCCCCCGATTCGGCTCGTCCGTCAATTCTTGTAAGAAGTATCGACGTGGTCGAGCCGGCGCAGCATCGCCTTCCAAGCGGTGTCCGATCCGCCATGGCGCGTGTCGGCGCCGCGGAACATCTTGGCGGTCTTGTCGGCGACTTGCGCGCCGGCGTGATGGAGCTTGACATTACAAGCCATGGCGTCGAGCTGCGACTTGCACGCCTTTTCCAGAAGGTACATCTGGATATAGGCCTCGCCGACGCTGCGCCCGGTCACCAGCGTGCCGTGATTGCGCAGGATCATCACCGATTTGTCGCCGAGATCGGCGACCAGCCGCTCGCGCTCGTCGAGATCGAGCGCGATGCATTCGTATTCGTGAAAGGCGACGCGGCCATGAAACAGCATCGCGGTCTGTGACAGCGGCAGCAGCCCTTCCTCGAGCATCGAGACGGCGGTGCCGGCCTCGGTATGAAGATGCAGCACGCAGATCGCGTCATGCCGCGCGGCATGGATCGCGCTGTGGATGGTGAAGCCAGCGCCGTTGATCGGATAATCCGAGTTGCCGATGATGGTGCCGTCGAGATCGACCTTGACGAGATTCGAGGCGGTCACTTCCTCGAAGGCCAGGCCGTAGGGATTGATCAGGAAATGATTGTCCGGCCCCGGCACGCGCGCCGAAATGTGATTATAGATCAGCTCATCCCAGCCGTTGCGCTGGGCCATGTGATAGGCGGCGGCGAGCTCGACCCGCACCTGCCATTCGGCGTCGCCGATCGGCTCGTTGGTGAGGCGCCGCTTCGCGCCCACGCCGACCGCGTATTCGACCGCTTGTGCCATGACCCGTCTCCTCTCGCTTCCCTTCGTGCTGACATAGCATTTTTTTATCGTCTTGGCCCGGCTTGTCCGGGCCATCCACGATTTTTCTCTTTTTCTTTGCTACGATTGCGGCACGCGTGCTCAAAAGCAATCAATTCTTGGATGGCCCGCCTTCGCGGGCCATGACGAGTGGAGGGACGTTTTGGCAGGAACATCGGCATCCCGCCCGCGAAACACACTTGCCCGCACCGGCGCCCGCATCCTGGTGGATCAGCTCAAGATCCACGGCGCCGATCTGGCGTTCTGCGTGCCGGGCGAAAGCTATCTCGCCTTGCTCGACGCGCTTTACGACACGCGCGCGATCCGCCTCGTCACCTGCCGTCAGGAAGGCGGCGCGGCGATGATGGCCGACGCCTATGGCAAGCTCACCGGCAGGCCCGGCATCGTCATGGTCACGCGCGGGCCGGGCGCCGCCAATGCCAGCGCCGGGCTTCATGTCGCGATGCAGGATTCGACGCCACTCATCCTCCTCATCGGCGACGTGGCGCGGAACGCGCGCGGGCGCGACGCGTTTCAGGAAGTCGATTTCCGCCAGATGTTCGGCCCGCTCGCGAAATGGGTGGGGCGGATCGACGATCCGGCGCGGATTCCCGAATTTGTCAGCCGCGCCTTCCACACCGCCGTCAATGGCCGGCCCGGCCCGGTGGTGCTGGCGCTGCCGGAAGACATGCTGATCGAAGAGGCCGAGGCCGCCGATGGCGAGCGTTATGTCCGCGCCGAGACCTATCCCAGCCCGGCCGCGATGGCGGCGCTGCGCGAGGCGCTAATCCAGGCCGAACGGCCGCTGGTGATGCTCGGCGGTTCGAGCTGGAACGCCGAGGCGGTGGCGCGGGTCGAAGCGTTCGCCGCCGCCTGGAAACTACCCGTGGGTTGCGTCTTCCGCCGCCAGGACCGCTTCGACAATGCCCATCCGAGCTATGCCGGCGATATCGGCATCGGCATCAATCCGAAACTGGCGGCGCGCGTGCAGGATGCCGATCTGTTGATCGCGATCGGCCCACGTCTCGGCGAGATCACCACCAGCGGCTACACCCTGCTCGACATACCCGCGCCCAAGCAGAAGCTGATCCACATTCATCCCGACCCCGAGGAATTGGGCCGGGTCTATCGCCCGTTCCTCGCCATCGCCGCGACCCCGGCCGGTTTCGCCGCCGCTCTCGACAATCTCGCGCCGCCCGCCCGGCCCCGCTGGACGGCCGCGACCGAGGCCGCGCATGCGGATTATCTCGCCTGGCGCCAAGCCCCGCGCATCCCGGGCGCGGTTCAGATGGGCGAGATCATGGCCTGGCTTGAGACGCAGTTACCGCCCGGCACGATTTTCGCCAATGGCGCCGGCAATTTCGCCACTTGGCTTAACCGCTTCCATTGCTATCGCGGCTACGGCACGCAAGTGGCGCCGACCAGCGGCTCGATGGGCTATGGCCTGCCGGGCGCGATCGCGGCGGCGCTCTTGCATCCCGACCGGCCGGTCGTGTGCTTCACCGGCGACGGCGATTTTCTCATGACCGGCCAGGAACTGGCGACCGCGGCGGCGGAAAAGCTCAAGCTCGTGATCGTGCTCGTCAACAACAACCTCTACGGCACCATCCGCATGCATCAGGAGATGCATTATCCCGGCCGCGTCATCGCCACCGACCTGGTCAATCCGGATTTCGCGGCGCTCGCCCGCGCCTATGCCGCGCATGGCGAGATCGTCGCTCGGACGGAGGAATTCGCCCCTGCCTTCGAGCGCGCCCGCGCGTCGGGCAAGACCGCGTTGATCGAGCTGCGGATCGATCCCGAGGCGATCACCCCGGCGCGGTCCTTGAGCCAATTGCGGGCCGAGGCGCTGGCGAAAAAGCGGTATTAGAGCAAGATTTTCCCGGTGCCGTTTTGCGCGCGCCTTTTGCCGTTGGCCCAGGTCCGCCACAGGAAATAACCGATGCCGACGACGATGACGACGCCGATCGCTCCGTAGAGCGGCGGCTTATAGCTGGTGAAGGTCTGGGAAAACGCATAGAAGCGCTTGCCCAGCCAAAACGCGGTCCCGCCCCAAAATCCGACCCACAGCGCGCAGCCCACGGCGTTGAGCGCGGTGAAGCGCCACCACGGCATCTCCAAGGTGCCGGCGACGATGCCGCTGAATTGGCGCAGGATCGGCACGAAACGGGCGAACACGATGACGAAGGCGCCGAAACGGGCGAACAGGCCTTCCACCCGTTTGAGATTTGCCTCGGTAATGCCGATCCGGCCGCCGTAACGCAACAGGAGCCGGTTGCCGCCGCTCAACCCGATGCCATAGCCGACGGAATTGCCGACCACCCCCGCCAGCCACGCGATCGGCAGCAGGACATAGATATTGAGCAAGCCGCGGGACGCGGCCAGCGACCCGCTGATCAGCAAGGTCTCGCCCGGCGTCGGCAGGCCGAAATGCTCGAGCAGGATGCCGAGCGCCACGGCCAGATAGCCGTAATGCTCCACGGCGTTGTGGACGTGGTTGAAAATATCGTCGAACACGGTCTAGGCGTTCTTTGTTATGGCCGTCTGGCCCTCTGTCTAAGGCTAAAGCCCGGTGGGAGCAATAACGAGGGCTATGATAGGGTCGCTGCGCGGGGGGGCGCCGGCGGGAGTTGGGAGCGGAAATATGGCCGAATTGGTGACGATCGAACGCAGCGACCGGATCGCGAGCGTCATTCTCAATCGGCCGGAGCGGCTCAACGCGTTAACCTTTGCCATGTGGCAAGAGATCGGGACGATCTTTTCCCGGCTCGAGACCGATGAGGGCTTACGCTGCATTATCTTGCGCGGCGCCGGCGGCAAGGCCTTCGCGCCCGGCGCCGATATATCCGAATTCGCCGAACGGCGCTCGAATTCGGCGCTGGCGCGCGACTACGGCCATGTCATGCACCGGGCGATGACGGCGATCGACGACTCCCGCCATCCCACTGTCGCCGCCATCGAAGGCGTTTGCGTCGGCGGCGGCATCGAGCTCGCGATGCTGTGCGATATCCGGATTTGCGGCGAAGGCAGCCGCTTCGGCGTGCCCATCAACCGTATCGGCGTCACCATGGCCTATCCCGAGATCGGCGCCTTGATCGCGCGCGTCGGGCGGCAAGTGGCGCTCGAAATCCTGCTGGAAGGCCGCGTCTTCGGCGCCGCCGAGGCGAAAGAGAAGGGGCTGGTGTCGCGCATTGTCCCCGATGGTAAGGTGCTGGACGAGGCCTATGAGACCGCCAACCGCATCGCCGCCGGCGCGCCCCTGGTCAATCGCTGGCACAAGAAATTCGCGCGGCGTCTGATGGACCCGAAGCCGCTCTCGCCCGCCGAATTGGACGAGCCGTACCAGACCTTCGACACCGACGATTTCCGCGAGGGCTATCAAGCCTTCCTGGCCAAGCGCACGCCAGAATTCAAGGGAAAATGAGGAAATCGAGAGTGCTGTTTTACTCCTCTCCGCCCATCGGGCGGAGAGGCAGGGTGAGGTGGGCTGACGCGGAGTTTCCCCACCTCACCTAACCTCTCCGCCCGGGCGGAGAGGAATATCGACAATCGACTTCGTCATCGATTCCATGCCTCTTGACTCTTTCCTTAAAAAGAACAAATCATGAACTTATGTTGCAGGTGGTCAAAATCGATCGGGTCGAGGCGCTGCGGCGGCAGGTCGCGCGGCTGGAGCAAGGCGGGCGCGGCGAGGCCGTGCCGGTGCTGCCGTTCGGCGTGAGCGCCATCGATCGCCGGCTGCTGGGCGGCGGGCTGGCGCTGGGCGCGCTGCACGAGATTGGCGGGCTTGGCCCGGACGCGGAGGATGGCGCGGTGCCGGCGGCTTTTATCGCCGGCCTGTGCGCCCGGCTCGATCCCTTAAAGCCGGTGCTGTGGTGCCAAGCGGCCGGCGACGGCGATCTTTACGGGCCTGGCCTGGCGGCGTGCGGCCTCGCGCCGGAGCGGCTCATCCTGGCCCGGCCGCGCAACGCCACCGACCTGCTTTGGGCGATGGAGGAGGGGCTGCGCACCCGCTCGCTCGCCGCCGTGATCGGCGAGGTCGATGATTTGCCCGGCCCGGCGAGCCGCCGCCTCCAGCTTGCCGCCGAAACCTCCGGCGTCACCGGTTTTGCCTTGCGCCGGGTTCGCATGGGTGTCCCGCAAGAGAAAAATAAAAATTACCGAACGAACCCAATCGCCTTTGAAAACAAAGGGGAATTTTTCGGAGCGAAGCCAATTGCCGCCCCGAATGCCGCCGTGACGCGCTGGACCGTATCGTCGCTGCCGAGCCACGCCCTACTGAGCGAGCCGGGCATCGGCCGGAAGCGCTGGCGGCTCGAACTATGGCGCGCGCGCGGGGCCGCGCCGGCGGAATGGATCGTGGAGGCATGCGATGCGACGGGTCATGTCGCTTACCCTGCCGCGCTGGGCGATGGAGCGGCGCGGGAGTCCGTGGTCGCTTAGAGCCGCTTCCTTTTCTCGTCATCCCCGCGAAAGCGGGGACCCAGGGTCACCGGCACGTCGCTTGCCCTGGACCCCGGCTTACGCCGGGGTGACGAAAGAAGAAGGTAGCTTAAACACCAAACCGGCCGTCCTCGCTGTCTCGATCGGCAGCCGGCGCCTGGTCAGCGCCGTCAATTCGGCGGCCGAGGCGCAAGGCATTTTGCCCGGCCTGGCGCTCGCCGATGCGCGCGCGCAACTGCCGGGCCTCACGGTGGCGCCCGCCGATCCCGAAGGCGACGCGGTGGCGCTGCTGCGCCTGGCGCAATGGTGCGGCCGCTATTCGCCTTGGACCGCGCCGCATGGGACCGACACGATTCTGCTCGACATCACTGGCTGCGCCCATCTCGCCGGCGGCGAGGACAAGCTTGGCGCCGAGCTGGTTGAGCGGCTGGCGCGCCACGGCATCACCGCCCGGATCGGCATTGCCGACACCATCGGCGGCGCCTGGGCGATGGCGCGGGCCGGCACGCAGCCGGTCACGGTGATCGCGCCGGGCGAGACCAGAACGGCGCTGGCGCCCTTGCCGGTGCGCGCGTTGCGGCTCGATCAAGACATGCTGGCGGCGTTGCAACGGCTGGGGCTGAACCGCATCGGCGATCTCTATCCCCTATCCCGCGCCGATCTTGCCAAGCGCT
>JAATGI010000058.1 GCA_015654725.1 Rhodospirillales bacterium | reverse complement strand
CCGAACGCCCCGGTCGCGGTCGCGGCCGATGATTTGTGGCAGCCGTTCGATCCCGGCGCGATCGAGCGGCTGGTGGCCGAGGGCCGCACCGTCTTCGTCGATGTCACGGCGGATTGGTGCCTCACCTGCAAGCTCAATGAGCGTCTCGCCATCGACACCGCGTCGGTCAAGACCCGGCTCGGCGCCAAGGATGTGGTGGCGATGCGCGCCGATTGGACCCGGCCCGATCCCGCCATCGCGCGCTATTTGCACGGCTTCGGCCGCTACGGCATTCCCTTCAACGCGGTCTATGGCCCGGCCCTGCCGGAGGGCCGCGCCCTGCCGGAACTGCTCACGCCCGACGCGGTCGCCGACGCCATCGACCGATCCCGCAAAGGGGGGTGATTTTCACCGGGCGCCCCGGTATCGTGTGCCCCCGAATAGCGGGGCCGCGCGGCTCTCGGCCAAAATCCAGGAAAGGGAAGGCGATGACCATCACTGTCGGCGACAAAATTCCGGAGATGAAATTCAAGGTGCGCCAGGGCGGCGACCCCAAGGATTTGACTACCGACGAGATTTTCAAGGGCAAGAAAGTGGTGCTGTTCGCGGTGCCCGGCGCCTTCACGCCGACCTGCTCGCTGAAGCATCTGCCCGGTTTTATCCAGCATTACGACGACCTCAAGAAAAAGGGCGTCGATACCGTCGCCTGCCTGTCGGTGAACGATCATTTCGTCATGGGTGCCTGGGCCAAGGATCAAGGCGCCGGCGACAAGATCATGATGATCGCCGATGGCAACGGCGATTTCACCAAGGCAGTCGGGCTGACGCTCGACGGCAGCGGCTTCGGCCTCGGCACGCGCTCGCAGCGCTACGCCATGGTGGTCGATAACGGCACCATCAAGACGCTCAATGTCGAGAAGGGCCCCAGCTTCGAGGTCTCCAGCGCCGAGGCGATCCTCCAGGCGCTTTAGTTGTTTGGCGTCACGGCCGTAGCCGTGACGCCGCCTCAAACGCCGGGCGGCGGGCGTCCGCCCGCCTTGGCTTCGCTCCGCTATGCGCTCGGCGCTTCGCGCCTTCGCCCGCTCCGCGGCGCCGCGGTCGCGGCGCGACATGTGTTGAACCGCCAAGGCCCCCACCCTGTCGAAGCCTTCGGCTTCAACCTTCCCTCCCCCGCTCGCGGGGGAGGGTTGGGAGGGGGCTTTGCGCCGTGGCGGTTCATTTTTTTATATCTTCCGGGGTTCCGTCCCGATGCTCTTTCAGCCCGGCGCGGGCGAGCGTATCAGCGCGTTCGTTCTCGGCATGGCCGGCATGGCCCTTGACCCATTGCCATTCGATGTCGTGCGGCTGCGTCGCGGCTTTGAGGCGTTGCCATAAATCCTGATTCTTGACCGGCTTCTTGTCGGCGGTCTTCCAGCCCTTGGCGCGCCAGGCATGGATGTATTTCGTGATGCCGTCATGAAGATATTGGCTGTCGGTATGAAGCTTGACCCGGCTCGGCTTCGTCAGCGCTTCGAGCGCCTGGATCGCGGCCATCATCTCCATGCGGTTGTTGGTGGTGTGGGTCTCGCCGCCCTTCAATTCACGTTCACGTCCGCGATAGCGCAGAATGGCACCCCAGCCGCCCGGCCCCGGATTGCCGCTACAGGCGCCGTCGGTGAAAATCTCGACGGGCGCTTTGGGCGGCGCGCTCACGGCTCGATGCCATAGGCGCGGGCATCGGCGACACCCTGATGGAAGCGCAGCTTGCGCAGATATTCCGCCGGGTCCTTGGGCCGCACCAGGGCCCCTTCGGTGTGGTTGAGCCGGTCGTAGAGCCGCGTCAGCAGAAACCGCAGGGCGCCGCCGCGCGCCAGCACCGGCAGCGCCTCGAATTCGGCGCGGGCCAAGGGCCGGGCGGCACGATAGTTGGCGATCAGCAGCCGCGCCTTGGTGATGTTGAAGCTGCCGTCATGCTCGAAGCACCAGGCGTTGAGACAGATGGCGAGGTCGTAGGCGTAAAAATCGTTGCAGGCGAAATAGAAATCGATCAGGCCCGACACCGCCTCGCCGCGGAAAAACACATTGTCGGGAAAAAGATCGGCATGGATCACGCCCGCCGGCAGGCCGCCGGGCCAGTGGTCCCCGAGCCAGTCGAGCTCGCCGGCGAGTTCGTCGGCGAGGCCGGGCTTGACCTCGCCGGCGCGGTCGCGGGTCGCGGCGAACAATCGCCGCCAACCTTCGATGGACAGACTATTGACGCGGCTCATGGCGAAGGCGGCGCCGGCGAGATGCAGTTTCGCCAATGCCGCGCCGAGCGCCGCGCAATGGCTGGGCAGGATGCGGCGCGGCCACAGCCCGTCGAGAAAGCTTACGATCGCCGCGGGACGCCCGCACAAGCGGCGCAGCGCCTCGCCGTCCTTGGCCTTGACCGGCGTCGGGCAGGGAATCCCGGCGCCCGCCAAATGCTCCATCAGCGCGATGAAAAACGGCAGGTCGCCCGGATCTACCCGCTTTTCATAGAGCGTCAGGATGAAGGTGCCGGTTTCGGTGCGCAGCAGGAAATTGGAATTCTCGACGCCTTCGGCGATGCCCTTGCACGACACCACCTCGCCCAGCGCGTAGTCGCGCAGGAACCGGGTCAACTCATGATCGGGGACGTCGGTGTAGACCGCCATGCGCGCCTTCCGTCAAGCCTTGTCCTGGACCCCGTGGTCGCCTATAGAGTTCATCGCCTCGCGCCGCCCGCGCGCCTGGCGCACGTTAGACCGGAACCTTGGCTCGAGAAAGAGATCGCGATGGCCGAACCGATTCCCGCGCAAAAAGCTCCCTATGGCGTCGAGCTCGAGGCCGGCAAGGATTATTGGTGGTGCGCCTGCGGGCGCAGCCAGTCGCAGCCCTTCTGCGACGGCTCGCACAAGGCGGTCGGACTGGCGCCGATGAAATTCCCCGCCACCGAGACCAAGCAGGCCTGGCTGTGCGGCTGCAAATCGAGCGGCAACAAGCCGTTCTGCGACGGCACCCACAAGCGGATCTGATGCCGGTGCGTCAATCGGGCGCCGTGCTGGCGACGTTGGGCGCGGTTGCGTTCGCGGTCTCGGCCTGTGGCGGCGGCGGTAGCGCGAAACTCACCTGTCCGACCTCGTTCGTCGCCCCCGACGCCGATAAAGTCGCGGTGTTCAAGCCGGGCGGCGGCACGCAGCTCGCGGATGTCAGCTATGGCATCAAGGTGATCGCGGTCAACAGCAAATGCGACCGCGCGGACAAGGGCCTCATCGTCAACACCAAGGTCGATTTCAGGCTGGTGTCGAACGATCCGGCGCTGCGCACCGGCAGCTTCACCTATTTCGTCTCGGTGGTGGACGAGCGGCAGAACATCCTGACCAAACGGACCTACACGATGCCGTTCGAATTCGGTTCGAACCTCCACGACCTGCAAAAGAGCGATGCGTTGATCGAGAAATTGCCGCTGCTCAACGTCGCCACCGGCAACAATTACGCCATCGTGGTGGGGCTGCAGCTCACGCCCCAGCAATTTGAATTCAATCGCGCGTCGTCGGCCCCGCCGAGCCTGCCGGTGCCGCCTTCGCAGGCGATCCCGCCGTCAGCGCCGGCGCCGAACGGTTCCTGACGGCGCCGCGTCGTAACGGCCCCGCGCTTCCAGCAGCAGCTCCTTGATGCGGCGGGGCTCGACCCCGTCGCTGTCCATCAATGCCTGGGTCATCGGGTCGCTCAACAACTCGTCGAGCGCCGGCTCCGCCTCGAATCCGCGCATGGCATCGTCCTTCGCCGCTCGGGTCTTGCCTATCGCCATGTGAGTCATACGGTTGACGGGGCGGATTTCTTCCCTTGAGGAATTGAATTATTCAAGATTTCGCCAAACTGTGGCGGCATCGCCACGGTCGCGGGCGCTTCCCGCGAAGCGAAGCCGCGCGTCGGCGCGGCCTCGCCGTTACCGTCGCCGCTACATTCCCGGCGTGATCTGGCCGCGAATCTCGCCGCCTTGGTTCACGGTGGTATGGACGTTGATATAGTCCTTGCCGGCCATCAGATCGGCCCATTGCGCGTCGGTCATGGTGGCGGTGCCTTCGAGCGGATTGGCCAGCGGGTCCATCATGCCCTTGGGACCGAGCCAGACGACCACGCCGGCATTGGTGGTCGGCGAGGCCGGACCATGGATATGCGCCATGATCGCGGGCGAGGTCAGATCCTGCCAGACCACCTTCCAGGTCACCGTCTT
>JAATGI010000167.1 GCA_015654725.1 Rhodospirillales bacterium | reverse complement strand
TTGTAAGCGAAGGAATGGACGAAATAGGCGTGCAGCCCATCCGGCCCGGTTGGAATATTGGCGAGCAGCGGATGTGGCCGCGCCGCGGCAAGCGTGTTCCAGCCCATGTGCGGGATTTTGAGATCGGGGTCGGCCGGTTCGATGGCGGCGACATCGCCGCCGATCCAGCCGAAGCCTTCGGTGGTTTCGTGTTCCAATCCCCGCTCGGCCATCAATTGCATGCCGACGCAAATGCCGAGAAACGGCCGGCCCTTTTGGCGCACGCTCTCTTCCAGCGCGGCGATCATCCCAGGCACCGCGTCGAGTCCGCGCCGGCAATCGGCGAAGGCGCCGACGCCGGGCAGGACGATATGATCCGCCCGTCGCACGTAATCGGGATCGCCGCTGACCTTGATCGCGGCGTCAATCCCGGCTTCGCGCGCGGCGCGCTCGAAGGCCTTGTGCGCCGAATGCAGGTTGCCGGAGCCGTAATCGACGATGGCGACGTTCATCGCGCGTCCTCCGGCCGCGGAAACAGGCCGACGACCTCGCCCGCCGGCGCCGCGAACGCGGTCGGCGTGTCACTGATTTTCGGCGTCGGCACGGGCGGCGGTATCGCCGCCAAGGCGCGGCGGAAATAGCTGCGTTCGGCATCGATGCGCCTTGCGCCCGCCGCGACGTCGCTCAGGCGAAAGCCCTGCCGCGCGAGCTCGCCGCGCCGCAGGCTGTTGCCCTCGAGCCCGAGCAGAACTTCGAGCAGCAGCGCGATCAAGACGATCGCGCCGCCATTGAGGTAATGCGGCGCCTCGACCGTCAGCAAAAGCAAGATCGCGAACCAAAGGAGCAGGAAGCCCCACAGCCGATGCCAAGCGAGCCAGAACGGCCCGAGGAAGAAGGCGGCGCGCGAAAATCCCTCGCGGACGAAGACCGCGTCCGGCAATGCCGCATATCTTTCGGCCTCGGACGGCGTCCTTCTGCCGAAAGCGGGGATGTAAACCGTGTAAACGGCCATTATTGCTCTTCCGATCGATTCCCTAAAATCGGGGGCGGTTTCCCTCTCCCCGCGAGCGGGGAGGGGGGAAGTTCCGCACCTCTATCCCGCCAGCGACCCTTTGGTCGAGGGAATTTCGCCGCTGCGGCGCGGGTCGATGGCGACCGCCGCCCGGAGCGTCCGCGCCAGACCCTTGAATGCCGACTCGGCGATATGGTGGCTATTCTCGCCATATAGGGTCTCGACGTGGAGATTCATCCCGGCATGCGTCGCCAGCGCCTGGAAGAATTCGCGCACCAGTTCGGTGTCGAACTCGCCGATCTTCTGCCGCGTGAAGCTCGTCCTGAAGACGAGGTAGGGACGGCCGGACAAATCGATTGCCACCCGCGTCAGCGTCTCGTCCATCGGCTGTAGCGCATCGGCGAAACGGATGATGCCGCGGGCGTCGCCCAACGCCTGGCGGATCGCCTGGCCTAGCGCGATGCCGGTGTCCTCGACGGTGTGGTGATGATCGATATGCAGATCGCCCTGTGCGGTGATGTCGAGATCGATCAGCGAATGGCGCGCAAGCTGCTCCAGCATATGATCGAAAAAGCCGACGCCGGTCGAAATCTTGGACTGGCCCGTTCCGTCGAGATCGACGCGGACCTCGATGGCAGTCTCCTTGGTTTTGCGGGCGATCAGGGCTTTGCGCATGAAAAAATCTAGTCCTCCGGTTGCGGAAACCGCGGGCGGCGGACAATAAAGCATTTTTAGGCAAAGAGAAAACCAAAGCCGCGCTGCCGCTCTAGAAGCCCCTGATATGCTTTATTTTTCGGCCCTGTTGTGTTGCCGGGGCGGCGCTCTTGCCAGCCGCATCGCAACTTCATAGATGGGGAAGACCTTTCCTCTCGCCCTGCGGGCTTTCCCCAAGATCATGACCGACCAGCCCCCTCGCAGCGAAACTTGGCACGGAACGACCATCATCATGGTCCGCAAGGCCGGCCGCACCGTGATCGGCGGCGACGGCCAGGTGACGATCGGCCAGACGATCATCAAGGGCAATGCCAAGAAGGTGCGCCGGCTCGGCAAGGGCGATGTGATCGGCGGCTTCGCCGGTGCGACCGCCGATGCCTTCACCTTGTTTGAACGGCTCGAAGGCAAGCTTGAGCAATATCCCGGGCAGCTTGTCCGCGCCTGCGTCGAGCTGGCGAAGGATTGGCGCACCGACCGTTATCTGCGCCGCCTCGAAGCCATGATGCTCGTCGCCGACAAGGATGCGGGGCTGGTGCTCACCGGCAATGGCGACGTGCTGGAGCCCGAGGCAACGCCCGACGGCAGCGTCATGGGCATCGGCTCGGGCGGCAATTATGCGCTCGCTGCCGGCCGCGCGCTGCTGCCGACCGAGATGGACGCCGAGACGATCGCCCGCCGTGCCCTCGATATTGCCGCCGACATTTGCGTTTACACCAACCGCAATGTCGTCATCGAGAGCCTGCCATGATCTCGGAAACGGCGCTCGATCAGGCCGTCGCGCGCAATGTTCTGACCGCAGCGCAGGCGGAGGAATTGCGGGCGCTTGCTCGCGCCGAGGCGGCATATCCGCCCCCCCCGCCAATCCCGCTGCCGCCGCCAATCCCGCCGCCGCCGATTCCCGCCACGACGGACAGCAATGCGGTCGATGACGAAAAGCTGCGCTTCGTCACCGGCTTCGCCGATGTTTTCGTCACCATGGGCCTCGGCTTCTTCTTCGGCGCGGCCTATTACCTTCTGAGCCTCTATGTCGCGAAGCCCGAGGTCTGGGCGCTTCTCGTCGTCTTTGCTTGGCTCCTCGCCGAATTCTTCACCCGCCGGCATCGCATGGCGCTGCCGAGCATCGTGCTGTTGGCGATTTTCGCGACCGGCATCTTCCGCGCAATCATCGATCTGCACCCAGCGACCGTCGGTTTGCCGCTCTTCGCGCCGTTTTACTTCGCGCCGGGGCCGCGCGACTGGACGTTCGTTTTGTTCGGCACCGGCCCGTTCCATATCATCGAAGCGGGGCTCGCGACGGCGCTGGCGACCGCCGCCTATTATTGGCGCTTCCGGGTGCCGATCACGATCGCTGCCGGCGTCGGCGCCCTCATCGCGGCGATCCTCGCCGGACTCGTCTTTTTCATTCCAGACCTTAACACGCGGGTCTTCAATGCCATCGCGCTCGTCCTTGGTCTCGGCGTCTTCGCGCTGGCGATGCATTTCGACATGGCCGATCCGGCGCGGCAGACGCGGCGCGCCGACATCGCCTTCTGGCTACACCTGCTTGCCGCGCCGCTGATCGTCCATTCCCTGATCGATGCGATCCGCCAGGGCCGGGTGTTCGACAGCACGTTCGCGATCACGGTTCTCAGCATTTTTGCCGTTCTCGGCATCGTCTCGCTGATCATCGACCGGCGCGCGCTGCTCGCC
>JAATGI010000039.1 GCA_015654725.1 Rhodospirillales bacterium | reverse complement strand
GAGCTTGCCTGCGTCGCGGCGCTCCACGTACCCATCAGCGGCATCGTCGATCAGCATGAGCTGATGTTGGCGCTCTTGGGCGATGCCGAGGCGGCGGGCGCGACGCTGGTGCTGCGCGCGCCGGTCGTCGCGGGCGAAGCGAGCGCGGCCGGCTTCATGCTCGAGATTGGCGGCGCGGCGCCGACGCGGATCGCGTGCCGCAATTTCGTCAATGCCGCCGGGCTCGGCGCGCAAGGGCTGGCGCGACGCCTGCGCGGCCTCGATCCGGCGACGATCCCGGGCCAAGTGCTGGGAAAAGGCAGTTATTTCAGCCTGGCCGGCAGGCAACCGTTTCGCCGCTTGATCTATCCGCTGCCGGTCCCCGGCTCGGCCGGCCTCCATGCCGGGCGCGATCTCGCCGGCCGCATCCGCTTCGGCCCCGATATCGAATGGGTCGATACGATCGATTATCGCGTCGATCCCGCCCGCGCGCCGCTGTTCGCCGAGACCATCCGCCGTTATTGGCCGGCATTGCCCGACGGCGCGTTGCAGCCCGACTATGCCGGCGTCCGGCCGAAGCTGGCGCGCGTCGGACCGCAGGAGACCGACTTCGTCATGCAAACCGCGCGGGAGCACGGCGTTGCCAGCCTCGTCAATCTCTACGGCATCGAATCGCCGGGCCTGACCGCGTCGCTCGCGCTCGCCGATTACGTCGCCGATCAGCCGAGCGTATAGCGCTTCACCGCCGCCACCGCTGCTTTCCACCCGGCATACAGTTCATCGCGCCGGCGCCAGGAAAGCGCCGGCGTGAACCGTCGCTCGAGCCGCCAGCCCGCGCCGAAATTCTCGGGCGACGCGCACAGCCCCGCGCCGGCCGCGGCGAGGCTCGCGGCGCCGAGCGCGGTCGCCTCGTTGAGCGCGGGCCGTTCGACCGGCAGATCGAGCATGTCGGCGAGGAATTGCAGCATCCAATCGTTCGCGGCCATGCCGCCATCGACCCGCATCGCCGCGGGCGTCACGCCGCTGTCGGCGGTAAAGGCGTCGAGCAGATCGCGGGTTTGGTAACACACCGCTTCGAGCGCGGCGCGCGCCAGATCGCCGGCATTGCTGTCGCGGGTCAGGCCGAAGATCGCGCCCCGCGCCTCGGGCAGCCAATGCGGCGCGCCCAGCCCGGTGAAGGCGGGCACGAGATAGATGCCGGTCGGCTCGGCGCGTTCGGCGGCAAGGCGCGCCGAGGCCGCGGCATCGTCGATCACGCGCAAGCCGTCGCGCAGCCACTGAAGCGAGGCGCCGGCGGAAAAGATCGCGCCTTCGAGCGCGTAACTCGTTCTGCCGTCGAGCCGGTAGGCGATGGTGGTCAAGAGGCGATGACGCGAGGCGCGCGGCTCGGCGCCCGTGTTCATCAACGCGAAACAGCCGGTGCCGTAGGTGTTCTTGATCATGCCCGGTGCGAAACAGCCTTGCCCGACCATCGCCGCCTGCTGGTCCCCGGCCATGCCGGTGACGGGAACCGCCGCGCCGAGAAAATCCGCGCCCGCCACGCCGAACGACGCGGCATTGTCGCGCACCTCGGGCAGCAGCGCGGCCGGAACGCGGAACAGCTCCAGCAATTCCGGGTCCCATTCCTGGTGGCGAATGTCGAAGAGCATGGTGCGCGCGGCATTGGTGGCATCCGTCGCGTGGACCGCGCCGCCGGTCAGCCGGGACAACAGAAAACTATCGACCGTGCCGAAGCACAGCTCGCCCCGCTCGGCGCGTGCCCGCGCCCCGGGCACATGATCCAACAGCCAGCCAAGCTTGGTCGCGGAAAAATAAGGGTCGATGACCAACCCCGTCTTGGCGGCGATCCCGGCCTCGGCGCCGTCGCGCTGAAGATCGCGGCATAGCGGCGCGGTGCGGCGGTCCTGCCAGACGATGGCGTTGTAAAGCGGCCGCCCGCTCGCGCGCTCCCACAGCACGGTGGTCTCGCGCTGGTTGGCGATGCCGATCGCGGCGATGGCCGCGGGCGAAATTCCGGCCGCGACGATGGCCTCGCGGCAAACCGCGCGGCCGTCGTTCCATATCTCCTCGGGATCGTGTTCGACCCAGCCGTCATGCGGATAATGCTGGCGCAATTCGCGGCGCGCCGTCGCCACCACCCGCCCCGCCGCATCGAACACAAGGCCGCGCGTCGAGGTCGTGCCCTGATCGATGGCCAGAATGTAGCCCGCCATATCTTATTTCCTATACTATTGGTCTTGCCAACAAACGGCCGCGACGCGACGGCCGAGAGTGCGGAGAGGAGCCATGCGCACGCAAGTCGGAATCATCGGCGCCGGGCCGGCCGGGCTGTTCCTGGCGCATCTCCTGCATCGCGCCGGCATCGAAGCAGTGATTCTCGAAAACCGCGGCCGCGAGGAGATCGAAGGCACCATCCGGGCCGGTGTGCTGGAGCAATGGACCGTCGATCTGATGAACCAGATGGGCCTCGGCCAGCGCATGATGCGCGAGGGCCATTTTCATAGCGGCGTCACCTTTCAGTTCGGCGGCGAGCGCCATCATCTCGATTTCGAGGGCCTGACCGGCGGCAAGCGCGTCACCGTCTATGCCCAGCATGAGGTGATCAAGGATCTGGTCGCCGCGCGCCTGGCCGATGGCGGCACCATCGTTTTTTCCGTTCGCGACGTGCAGTTCCGCGGCCTCGACGGCACCGCGCCGAGCATCGCCTATCGGGTTGGCGACCGCGATGAACGGCTCGATTGCGACTTCATCGCCGGCTGCGACGGTTTCCATGGCCCGAGCCGGAAGGCGATCCCGGCCGCGCACCGCGCCGAATACGACAAGACCTATCCCTTCGGCTGGCTCGGGATTTTGGCGGAGGCGCCGCCTTCCTGGCACGAGCTGATTTATTCGCGCCACGAGCGCGGTTTCGCGCTGCTCTCGACGCGCTCGCCGGAAATCCAGCGCCTTTATGTTCAGTGCGATCCCGAGGACGATATCGCCAACTGGTCCGACGACCGCATCTGGTCCGAGATGGGAATGCGCTTCGGCTTCCCGGGCTGGCGGCTGATCGAAGGCCCGATCTTCCAGAAGAGCATTCTCGGCATGCGCAGCTTCGTCTGCGACCCGATGCAATTTGGCCGCCTCTTCATCGCCGGCGACGCCGCCCATATCGTGCCGCCGACCGGGGCCAAGGGCCTCAATCTCGCGGTCGCAGACGTGGTGGTCTTGTCGCGGGCGCTCGAGGCCTGGTATCGCTTGGGGCGAGCGGATTTGCTCGATCGTTACAGCGCCACCTGCCTCAGGCGGGTATGGAAGGCCGAGCGCTTCTCCTGGTACATGACGACGATGCTGCATCTCGATCCCGGCGAGACGCCGTTCGAGCGGCGCATTCATATCGCCGATCTCGATTACGTCGTGCATTCCCGCGCCGCCATGACCGCGCTCGCCGAGAACTATGTGGGGCTGCCGATCGAGGAATAGGTTAGGCAGCCTCCAGCCCGCGCGTCGCCAATGCGACGAGGCGCGGGATCGGGCGATCACCCTGCTCATAATAAGCGACCATGCGCCGGCTGATGCCAAGCACGCGCGCGGCCTCGTCAAGCGTGTAGCCTTGGCGTTCGCGCCATTTCCGAAACGCTTCGGCCGTCATGGTCGCGCCGGATTGCTCCTGCGCCAACCGCCACAGCGTTGTGGCGGCCATATCGATCTCCTCCGACCAAACGATATCGGCGCCATATTCGCCGACGCGCACCCGGCGAAATAATTTCGCCGAGCGGCGCAGCGGCGCGTAAAGGCGAAACCGCCCGACCATGCCCGAGACATCGACCAGATTTTGGCCGCCCTTATCCCAGGTCACGCGCAATGTCAGGGGCGACTTGCCCGGCGAGACGGTAGCAATGCGTGGCAGAAGCCTTTTCGGCATAGTCAGTCCCGTTCGTTCAACTCCGCCCATTTGAGGGCCAATTCCGCTCGATGGGTGCGCACCCAGGCCAGCACCTCGGCGATCTGCGCCGGACGGGCCTCGCCCGCGAACACCGTCAAATTTGAAATCCGTACCACCACCTGAAAATCCGGCCCAACAATATGGAAATGCGGCGGCGCGTGATCGTCCGCGTACATTCGTAAGGTCGTAGCGCCGAATCGTCGAAGCGTTGGCATCGGCGGTCAATTCGCAGTGCAACTATTGCACCGAGCGCAATTTGTCAAGGATTACCCCCGCCACGCCCATGTCACGATCGAGACGTAGATCATTCACGGCGTTACCCGTTGCCAATAGGATTTGGCATAGCCTTGGGCATCGACCGCGCCGGTCGCCGTCACCACGGGGCGGTCGCCCCGGCACGCCCATGACACCACCGTTTCGTGGCCGGTGACGACCATTGGCACAAAAGACGAATCCGGATTCTCACGGCAAAAGGCCTCGATCGCCGGCGTCGCCACGCGGCTGACATCGGCCTTGGCGTCGCACGGAATATTCGCGCCGTAGAGACAGGCTAGCACGGCGCCGCGGGCGCAACGCCATTCCATCATCTTGTCCTCGCCCGGTTCGAGACCGAGCTTCGCGGCCATCCAGGCCGGCAATTTGGGGCCATGGTAGCGCGCATCGGGCCGATCGATCGTGCCCACCGCGCGGCAATAGGCCACCGGATCGCCGAAGCCTTGAGCGAACGCGGGCGCGATCGACAAGACGGCCAGCGCCGCCGCCAGCCCCACGAGACGGCGCGGCATCGCTTTTATCCCGCGACGCCCAAGGTCACGCCGCCATCGACGGTGAGCGAAGCGCCGGTCATGTATTTCGCGGCCGGCGAGGCGAGGAATAGCGCCAGGCCCTGAATGTCGTCGGCGAAACCCAATCGCTTCAGCGGACAATATTTCGCCAGCGCCGCCTGAACCGCATCGTCGCGCAAGCGGCCGCCGGAGATGTTGGTGACGAAAGGCCCCGGCGCGATGGCGTTGACCAGGATGTTGTATTCGGCGAGTTCGAGCGCCGCCTGGCGAACGAGCTGGGCCGCACCGGCCTTGGCAGCGACATAGGGGGTGCCGACGAAACTCTCGGTCTTGGCCGCCGAGATCGAGGTGGTGACGATGATGCGCCCGCCCTTGCTCGTTTTCATGTGCCTGGCGGCGGCTTGGATGGTCCAGAACAGCGCGGTGACATCGAGCTTGAAAATCCGTTCCCACTGCTCGGTATCGAGCTGCTCGAAGGCGCGCGGCGCGTTGCGCTTGCCGTCGAGCGTGAGAAACCCGGGGCCGCCGCCGATGCCGGCGTTCGCGAACACGACATCGAGCCGCCCCGCCTCGGCCACGGTTTCGTCGAAGGCGCGATCCAGCGCGTCTTTATTCGTGACATCGACCCGTTTGCCGCGCGCGCCGAGCCGCTTGGTCTCGCGGTCGAGAGACTCCGGATCGAGATCGAAGATCGTGACCTTGGCGCCGTTATCCGCCATCGCCTCGGCATAAGCCAAGCCGATGCCGCTGGCGCCGCCCGTCACCACCGTCACCAGATCGGCGACATCGAACAGCGCGGACGCCTTCATGTCTGGCGCGCGGCCAAGGCCATCGAGATCAGCGCGGCGCCGCCGAAGATCAAATTGATGCCGAGAATGAGACCGATCGCCCAGGCGGTGCTGCCGGGAAAGCCGCTCACGACGATCACACCGAGAATCAGATCGACGATGCCGCTCGTCAGCATCCAGCCCCAGCGGCCCGACAACTCGCGCCGGTGATTGAGCGCGAACATGATGCTGGCGACGCCCTCGATCCAGAAGAACACGACCATCACCAGAGTCAGCGAGACCGCGCCGCTCAACGGCCGGGCGATGAGCAGCGCGCCGACGACAATGCCCAGGACCGCCGATACGAGCGACCACCAGAAGCCGGGCGCGGCCCGCATCCAGAAGGTGCTGACGAGGCCGAAGACGCCGCTGATCAGCAGCAGCCAGCCGAGGAAGATCGCCACCGCCAGGGTCGCGATTTCCGGCACCACGATCGCCACCGCGCCGAGCAGGAGAAGCACGAGGCCCTCGATGAAATAGAGCAGCCAATGCCGGTGCAGCGTGGAGACGACGGCGCGTTGCAGCCGGTCGATATTGGGTGGGTTCGTCATGATGAAACTCCTTCGCGATCGCGACCGGGGGTCACAGAACCTCGAACAGCCCCGCCGCGCCCATGCCGCCGCCGATGCACATGGTGACGACGACATGCTTGGCGCGGCGGCGCTTGCCTTCGAGCAAGGCATGGCCGGTCATGCGCGCCCCCGACATGCCGTAGGGATGGCCGATCGAAATCGCGCCGCCATCGACATTGAGCTTGTCGCTCGGGATGCCGAGCCGGTCGCGGCAATAAATCACCTGACAGGCGAAGGCCTCGTTCAATTCCCACAGATCGATATCGTC
>JAATGI010000076.1 GCA_015654725.1 Rhodospirillales bacterium | reverse complement strand
GATCGGCCCGTCGCTGTCGATGCTTTTGAGCGAGCCATAAACCGAATTGATAACGTCCGGAAGCTGGCTCGAGGCGACCGAGTGATTGCGGAGATAGGCGGCCACGAGCTCCGCTGTCAGGCACAGCAACTCGTCCTCGCCCAGTTTGATCGGTGTCGGTTCCGCCATGAAAGCCCCCCAGCTTCCGCGCGCGCGATTGTGGCAAAACGATTACAGAATATTTTAATTCTGTCAATCAAATGCGGTTTATTCGCCGGTCAAGACTTGGCAATTTAGTCGGGCGGAATAATCAATACGACATTACTGCTTGCATCGCCGAGGACGGCGACTAGCAGCGGGGGCCGGCGGTCCGGATGGAGGCCAAGCGGCCAAGAGCGCATTGATCGCGCCCGGCCGAATGACCACCTTACCCCCGAGAAATGGAAGGAGGCTGACACGCCGCCGCCAAATCTGGTAGGCTCCGACTCCGTTCTGATTCAAGGCGCCTCGCATTGCCCGAGACGGTTGCCATCGCCGCCGATCATGGCGGCTTTGACTTGAAGGCCGTGCTGCTCCATGAGCTGCGCGCGCTCGGCTATGACGCGATCGATCTCGGCACCGCGACCATGGACGCGGTCGACTATCCCGATTTCGCCGCGGCCTTGGCGCGGGCGGTGGCCGACGGCAAGGCGCGCCAGGGCGTGCTGATTTGCGGCACCGGCATCGGCATGAGCATCGCGGCCAATCGCCACAGCGGCATCCGCGCGGCGCTGTGCCATGACAACACCACGGCGCGGCTCGCGCGCCAGCATAACGACGCCAACGTGCTGGTTCTGGGCGGGCGCATTCTCGGCGTCGAGGCGGCGAAGGATTGTCTCAGGACATTTCTCGCCACCGATTTCGAAGGCGGCCGCCACGCCCGCCGTGTCGCCAAATTGTCGTAACTCCTTGCAACCGATTGGGTCCGCCATGTCCTCTACCAGCACCGCCTCCGCTTTTTCCGCCGACCGGTTTTTCACCGAGACCCTGGCCGAGCGCGATCCCGACATCGCCGCCTCGGTCGCCCGCGAGCTCGGCCGCCAACAGCATCAAATCGAGCTGATCGCGTCGGAGAACATCGTCTCGCGCGCGGTGCTGGAAGCGCAAGGCTCGGTGCTGACCAACAAATACGCCGAGGGCTATCCCGGCCGGCGCTATTACGGCGGCTGCGAATTCGTCGATGAAGTGGAGACGATCGCGATCGCGCGGGCAAAGCAGCTCTTCAACTGCGCCTTCGCCAATGTCCAGCCGCATTCCGGTGCCCAAGCCAACGCTGCCGTGTTCTTCGCGCTGTTGCAGCCGGGCGACAAGGTGCTCGGCATGGACCTCGCCGCGGGCGGCCATCTCACCCACGGCGCGCCGTTCAACATGTCGTGCAAATGGTTCAAGGGCGCGCATTACGGCGTGTCGCGCGACACCGGCCGCATCGATATGGACGAGGTCGAGCGCATCGCCCAAGCCGAGAAGCCGAAGCTCATCATTTGCGGCGGCTCGGCCTATTCGCGGATCATCGATTTCGCGCGCTTCCGCGAGATCGCCGACGCGGTCGGCGCCTATCTCATGGTCGATATGGCGCATTTCGCCGGGTTGGTCGCGGTGGGGATGTATCCGAGCCCGCTGCCCCACGCCCATGTCGTTACCACCACCACGCACAAGACCTTGCGCGGGCCGCGCGGCGGCATGATCGTTTGCGCCGACGAAGAGATCGGCAAGAAGATCAATTCGGCGGTGTTTCCGGGCCTGCAAGGTGGGCCCTTGATGCATGTCATCGCGGCGAAGGCGGTGGCGCTCGGCGAGGCGCTGCGGCCCGACTACGCGACTTATATCCGCGCCGTGATCGACAACGCCAAGATACTGGCCGATACGCTCACGGCGCGCGGCTGCGCCATCGTCTCGGGCGGCACCGACAGCCATGTCATGCTGGTCGATCTGCGGCCCAAGAAGCTCACCGGCCGCGCCGCCGAGGTCTCGCTCGAACGCGCCGGCATCACCTGCAACAAGAACGGCATTCCGTTCGATCCGGAAAAATCGACGATCACATCGGGTATCCGGCTCGGCAGCCCCGCGGCGACGACGCGCGGCTTCGGCCAGGCCGAGTTCCGCCAGACCGGCGAGATGATCGCCGAGGTGCTGGACGGGCTCGCCGCCAACGGGGGCGACGGCAATAGCGCGGCCGAAGCCGCGGTGCGGCGCAAGGTCGCCGCTTTATGCGCGCGGTTTCCGGTCTATCCGGAGAGCTGACACGAATGACAAGGGGGTAGGAAATGCGTTGTCCGTTCTGCGGTTACGAGGACACCCAGGTCAAGGATTCGCGGCCCACCGAGGATCGTGGTTCGATCCGGCGGCGGCGGCTCTGTACCAATTGCGCGGCGCGCTTCACCACCTTCGAGCGCGTGCAGTTGCGCGAACTCACGGTGGTGAAAAAGAACGGCGAGCGCGAGCCGTTCGACCGCGACAAGCTTGCGCGCTCGCTGCAAATCTCCTTGCGCAAGCGGCCGGTCGAGGCCGAGCGCGTCGAGCGCGTGATCAATTCGATCGTGCGCCAGCTCGAAAGCTCGGGCGAGACGGAAATCCCGAGCGAGCAGGTCGGCGCCTTGGTGATGGAAGCGCTGGCCGAACTCGATCAGGTGGCCTATGTCCGCTTTGCCTCGGTCTATCGCAATTTCTGCGAAGCCAAGGACTTCCGCGAGTTCATCGGCCGCCTCGACAAAGCCGAGCAGGATTAAGGATTTGGCTTTTCCGCCAGCAAACTAAGATCGCCTTGCCCGGGCTTGGCCCGGGCACCCACGAATTGTAAAGCCGGTCATGGGCGCGTGGCTCTACATCATGACCAACCGGAAGAACGGCACGCTCTATGTCGGCGTGACGACCGATCTTCCGCGCCGCGCCTGGGAGCATCGCGAAGGTGTAGTTGTCGGCTTCACCAAAACATATGGATTGAAACGCTTGGTCTATTTCGAATTTCACGACGATCTTCGTAACGCGCGCCAACGCGAAAGCAACGTCAAGCATTGGCCGCGCGCATGGAAGATCAGGCTCATTCATCAAGACAATCCGAATTGGGACGATTTATATGAGCGGCTGGCTTGAGCGGGTGTATCGCGCTCTCTCATTTCATTTTGGCCGGGCCTGTCCCGGCCATCCACGAATGAGTTTTGGCGAGAAGGGAAAAAATTCGTGGGTGCCCGGGCCATGCCCGGGCAAGGTGAAGAAGGGGACAACATGAAGAAGGGACAATGACCGATTCCCAACATATGACCGCGGCATTGAGTCTTTCGCGGCGGGGGTTGGGGCGCGTTTGGCCCAATCCGGCGGTGGGCTGCGTCATCGTCAAGGATGGCCATGTCGTCGGGCGCGGCTGGACCCAGCCGGGCGGGCGGCCCCATGCCGAGGCCGAGGCATTGGCGCGCGCCGGCGACAATGCCAAGGACGCCACGCTCTACACCACGCTCGAACCCTGCAGCCATCACGGCAAGACGCCGCCTTGCGCCGACGCCGTCATCGGTGCCGGCATCAAGCGAGTGGTGGCGGCGCTCGAAGACCCCGATCCGCGCGTCAAGGGCAGCGGCCTGGCGCGGTTGCGCGACGCCGGAATCGCCATCGAGCTTGGGCTCGGCGCCGACGAGGCGGCCGAGATCAATGCCGGCTTCTTCAAGCGCGTCGCCGACGGCCGGCCGTTGGTCACGCTGAAACTGGCGATGTCGCTCGACGGCAAGATCGCGACCTCGACCGGCGAGAGTCGTTGGATCACCGGCGAGCCCGCGCGGCAACGCGCGCATCTTTTGCGCGCCACCCATGACGCGGTGATGATCGGGGTCGGCACCGCGCTCGCCGACGATCCCGAATTGACCTGCCGTCTGCCTGGCATGGCCGACCGGCATCCGGTGCGGATCGTGGTCGATCCCGGCCTGCGCCTGTCGCTGACCGCGAAACTGGTGGCGAGCGCCGCGCGGGTGCCGACCTGGATCGTCACCCGGCATGGCGGCGACGCCGCGCGGCATGAGGGGTTCCGCGCCGCCGGCGTCGAGTTGATCGAGCTGCCGGGAACCGAGGACGGCATCGATCTCACGGCAGCGCTGCGGGCGCTGGGCGGCCGCGGCCTCACCCGCGTGTTGGCCGAGGGCGGCGCCCACCTCGCCGCCAGGCTGTTGCGCCAGGACCTGATCGATCGCATCGCCTGGTTCCGCGCCCCCGCCGTGATCGGCGGCGACGGCATCTCCGCCGTGGCGCCGCTGGCATTCGAGACGCTCGCCCAAGTGCCGCGCTTCAAACGCCTTGCGCTTGAGCCGGTCGGCGAGGATGTGCTGGAAACCTTGGCGCGCCGAGCCTAGTTTATCCCTCATGTTCACCGGGATTATCAGCGATATCGGGCAGGTGCGCGCGATCGAGAAGCGCGGCGACACGCGTTTCGCCGTCGCTACCCATTATCCAACCCGCGAGATCGCGATCGGCGCCTCGATCGCCTGTTCCGGCCCGTGTCTTACCGTGGTGGATAAGGGCGAGGATTGGTTCGCGGTCGAGGCCTCGGCCGAGACGCTCGCCCGCACCACGCTCGGCGACTGGAAGCCCGGCACGCGGGTCAATCTCGAACGCGCGCTCAAAATGGGCGACGAACTGGGCGGGCATCTGCTCACCGGGCATGTCGATACCGTCGCCGCCATCGTGTCCCGGAAGCCCGAAGGCGATTCCGTACGGCTCGAATTCGAGGTGCCGGCGCCTTACGATCGCGCCATCGCGCCCAAGGGCGCGGTCGCGATCGACGGCGTCTCGCTCACCGTGAACGAGGTCGAGGGACGCGTCTTCGGCGTCAACATCATTCCGCACACGCAACAGGAATCCACCTTAGGCGAAGCCAAGCCGGGCGGGCGCGTCAATCTCGAGATCGATCTGATCGCGCGCTATTTGGCGCGGCTCATCGGAAAGGACATCGCATGAGTTGCGTCGAGGTGGTCTCGCCGATCGACGAGATCATCGAGGAAGCGCGCAACGGCCGCATGTTCATTCTGGTCGATGACGAGGATCGCGAGAACGAAGGCGACCTCGTCATCCCGGCGCAGATGGCGACACCCGACGCGATCAATTTCATGGCCAAGCATGGCCGCGGACTCATTTGCCTGGCGCTGACGCGGCAGCGGGTCGAGCAACTGCACCTGCCGCTGATGTCGCAGGCCAACGCCTCGCGGCTCCAGACCGCGTTCACGGTCTCGATCGAAGCGCGCGACGGCGTTACTACGGGCATTTCAGCGCCCGACCGCGCGCGCACGATTTCGATGGCGATCGATTCGGCCAAGGGGCCGGACGACATCGTCAGTCCCGGCCATATCTTTCCGCTGATGGCGCGCGACGGCGGCGTGTTGGTCCGCAGCGGCCATACCGAGGCCGCGGTCGATATCGCGCGCCTGGCCGGCCTCAACCCGTCGGGCGTGATCTGCGAGATCATGAACGACGACGGCACCATGGCGCGGCGCGACGACCTGATCGCTTTCGCCCAATTCCACGGCCTCAAGGTCGCGACCATCGCCGAATTGATCGCCTATCGCCGCCGTCACGACCGCATCGTCGAGCGCACCTTCGACCAGCCGTTCGAGACGCTGTTCGGCGGCAGCTTCCGTCTCGCGATCTACAACAACAAGGTCAGCAATATCGAGCATCTCGCCTTCGTCAAAGGCGATGTCGCGGGCGAGGAGCCGGTGCTGGTTCGCATGCACGCGATGAACATGCTGGACGATATGTTCGGCAACGCCACCAGCGGCCGCGCCGGCCTGCTGCGCGCCTCGTTCGAGGCGGTGGCGAAAGCGGGCAGGGGCGTCGTGGTGGTGTTGCGCGAGCCGATGCCGACGAGCCTCACCAACCGCGCGCATGAATTGATCGTGGCGCCACCTTCGCCGACGGGCGCGTTGCGCGATTACGGCATCGGCGCCCAGATTCTGATCGATCTCGGCGTGCATGAGATGATTCTGCTCTCCAACACCGATCACACCATTATCGGTCTCGACGGCTACGGCCTGCGCGTCGTGGGGCGCCAGCCGATCGAACCGGCGGCCGACTGAAATGGCGGCGAAAATCCTGATCGTCGAGGCGCGCTATTACGCCCATATCGCCGATGAGTTGGCGAAAGGCGCGCTGGCCGAACTGAAAAAATCCGGCGGGACAGTCGAGCGCCTGACCGGGCCCGGCGCCTTCGAAATTCCGGCCGCGATCCGAATCGCCGCGGGCTCCGGCCAGGGTTTCGATGGCTATGTCGCGCTCGGCTGCGTCATTCGCGGCGAGACCAGCCATTACGACCTGATCTGCGCTGAATGCGCGCGCGG
>JAATGI010000315.1 GCA_015654725.1 Rhodospirillales bacterium | reverse complement strand
TGCTCAACAGCTTTTGCGACAACGAAGCCGCGCGGCACGAGTTGGCTTCGCGCTGGGGCTATCGCGTCTCGCCGGGCGAGGTCGCGCTGAAAGAGCTGCACTACATGGCGAGCGGCACCGTCACGGTGAAGGGCAAGACCGTGCTCGAATTGGTGCTGAGCCATCGCGAGCCGCTGCCGGGCACGCGCTTCAACCAGTTGCCGACGATCAATCTCGCCACGCTCGGCGGCAAGCCGATCCTGGCGGGCCTCTCGATCGAATCCAACTTCAGCGCCAACGATAAGGGCAAACAGAAGATCGTGCTCGACGGCGAGGCCTGCCGCACCGGTGGCGCGCTGCGCCCCTTAAACCCGATGGCCGCCACCATCGGCGTGACGGATTGGACGTTGGGCGCGATCGAATTCACCGTCGATCCCGAACGCGCGGCGGAACAAACCATGGCGTTCGTGGCGTAGCACCCTCACCCTCCCAGTCCTTCGGACTGGGTCCCTCCCTCTCCCATTTCATGGGAGAGGGGCGATCAGCCACCGTAGGAAGCCCCTCGCCCGCTCGCGGGTCAGCCCCGCTGGATCAGCTCGATCTTGTAGCCGTCCGGGTCCTCGATAAAGGCGATGACGATGGTGCCGTGCTGGAGCGCGCCGGGCGGACGCGGAATCTTGACGCCTTCCTTGGCGAGGCGCTCGCACAGCGCATAGGCATCCTTGACGCCGACCGCCATGTGGCCGTAGCCGCTGCCGATCGTGTAGGGCTCTTTCTGGTCCCAATTGTAGGTGAGTTCGATCACCGACGCCTCGTCCTCGTCGCCATAGCCGACGAAGGCGAGCGTGTAACGGCCCGGCGGCACTTCCCGTTTCCGCAGCAGCTTCATGCCCATGAGCCGGGTGTAGAAATCGATCGATTTGTCGAGATCGAAGACGCGGATCATGGTGTGAAGCAGCCGCGCCTTGCCAAGCTCCGCCCTATCCTCGGTCGCGTTCAACGTGTCCATTCGAGCCTCCTCAGCCGTGATGTTTGCGTTCGATCGTCGCCAGCACTTCCTGGGCCGCGCGCGCGCTCGGCTCGAGCGTGCCGCGCCCGAGCATGGCGAGCGCTTGGTCGTAAGCCGCGATTTGCGCGGCGCGCGCAGCCACGTCGTCGAGCAGATGCGCGACGGCCTCGGTCAGGCGCTCGGCGGTGCATGCGTCCTGAATCAATTCCGGCACGGCTTCCCGATCCAGCAGCAGATTGACGAGACTGGCATAACGAACCTTGACCATGCGTCTCGCCACGAGATGGGTCAATGGATTGATGCGATAGGCGATCGCGGCCGGCACGCGCGCCATCGCCAGTTCCAAGGCGACCGAGCCCGAGGCGGCGAGCGCCGCGTCGCTGGCGGCGAAGGCGTCGAACTTGTCCTGCTCGGCTTGCACCACGATCGGCGCGGGTCGCCACGACGCGACGGCCTCGCGCACCGGCGCGGCCACGGTGTCCACGGTCGGAATGACCACGCGCAGGCCGCGATACCGCGTGCCCAACATCGTCACCGCCTGGCCGAACACCGGCAACAAGCGACTCACTTCGGCGCGGCGGCTGCCCGGCAACACCGCGAGCAGCCGGTCCTCGGCGGCGATGCCGTGGCGGGCGCGGAATCCTGGCCCATCGCCCCGGCCGGCGCCGCTTTCGATCACGGGATGGCCGATGAAGCGGCACGCCAATCGCTCGGCCTCGAAATAGGGCGGCTCGAACGGCAGGATCGCGAGCACGAGATCGTAGGAGCGCGCGATTTCCCGCGCCCGCCCTGGACGCCACGCCCACACCATCGGCGCGACATAATGGATGAGCGGTGTGGCATCGCCGGCATCGCGCAGCCGCTTCGCCACCCGCCAATTAAAGCCGGAGCTGTCGATCGTGACCACCGCAGCGGGTTTGCTGGCGCCAATATCGGCGGCGGTCGCGGCGATGCGGCGCAGCAGGCGCGGCGCGTGCGGCAAAATCTCGACATAGCCCATGACCGCGAGGTCGCGCATGGGAAACAGGCTGCGCAGCCCGAGCCGTACCATGCGCTCGCCGCCGATGCCGGCGAAACGAACCGCGCCGGCGGTCTGGCGATGCAGCGCCTCCATCAGCCGGGCGCCGATGGCATCGCCCGACGGCTCGCCGGCGATCAGATAGATCAGCGGCGCCTCGGCGGCGGCGCTCACGGCGCCACGATGCCGACGATGAAAATGCCGGCTGTGTCGGCGGCGGCAATCGTGGCTTGCCGTTTCACCATCAGGGTGGCGCCGGCTTCGACGGCGATGCCGCGCAAGCCCGCCCGTGCCGCGTTCTCGATCGTGGACGGGCCGATCGCGGGCAGATCGGCGCGGCGCTCTTGCCCTGGCTTGGCGAGCTTGACCAGAACGCCGCCCGGCCCGTCTTTGGCCAGCGGCGCGCAGCGCGCGATCAGCGCATCGGTGCCTTCGGCGGCTTCGACGCCCAGAACCACGCCTTGCTGCACCACCACCGCCTGGCCGATATCGAGCGCGCCCAAGGCGCGCGCCGCCGCGATGCCGATCGCGATATCGCGCGCCG
>JAATGI010000116.1 GCA_015654725.1 Rhodospirillales bacterium | reverse complement strand
GGCGGCGCCGGTCATGGTGATGGAGACGCCATGCTGCACCAGAAGGTGCGACAGCGTCGTGATGTCGGCGAGAAAGGGCAGATTGTCGAGAGTCAGAGTCTCGTCGGTCAGCAGCGACGCCGCCATCAACGGCAGGGCCGCGTTCTTCGCTCCGCCGGTCGGGAGCTGCCCCGCGAGCGGTTTGCCGCCGCGAATCCTGATCCGATCCATTCAATCACCGAGCGGGCGCGGCATCGCCTTATCGGCCGCGCGGCCCCGGCTCTGCGCCTTGCGCCGCGCCAGATTGGCGCGCAATTCGGCGGCCAGCCGCGCGCGTTTCGCGGTCGCGAGCGTTTTGCCGTGCTCGGTGCGGCGAGGCTCTTCGCGCTTGTTCGCCATTTTCAGTCCGTTCTTGCCAAGCCGGCATCGGCTCGTGTATCCCGACCCGGCTTCGCTGCCGTAGCTCAGTGGTAGAGCACCCCCTTGGTAAGGGGGAGGTCGTAAGTTCAATCCTTACCGGCAGCACCAGCTTTGTGCCAGATCGGCGCGGATAAAAAAAGGCCGCTCAAAGAGCGGCCCGAGTTTGGGGAGGAACTACGCGCGCGGGCCAAAAAGGGGGGGCGGCCCGCGACGCAGGTCGAAGTACACCAAATGATTGTCAAGGAGCGGTTAACGGCACCGCGATTTCAGCGCTGTCCGCGCTGGGCCGGAAATCCTAGCTGCGCTCGAAATAATCGTTAACGGATCGCACCAGGCTCGCCGCCAACTTGCTCTGGTACAAAGGCTGCCGCAATTCCCGCTCTTCCGACCAATTGGATAGACAGCCAAGCTCGACCAGCGCGGATGGTACGTCGGGAGCCTTCAGCACGACAAACCCGGCGGCGCGATGCGTGTGATTCATCAAAACGACTTGGTGCCCCAACTCCGTGACCAGGTTTTGGGCGAAACGCAACGACATGTTGTTGGTTTGGCGCCGCGCAAGATCGTAGAGAATTTCGCTGACGATCGGTTCGTGATGCGACAGATCGACACCGGCTACGGTATCGGCGCGGTTCTCGCGCGCCGCGAGGTCCTCGGCTTCGGCGTCGGACGCCTGTTCGGATAAGGTATAGACCGACGCGCCGCGAATGCTGTGATTGGGATTGGCGTCCGCGTGAATCGACATGAACAGATCCGCGGCCGCGGCCTGGGCGCGTTCGACGCGCTCCGCGAGCGGCACGAAGACATCGGTGTCGCGCGTAAGCCGCACCGAGAAACGTCCGGTCGCTTCCAGCAACCGCGCGACCTCGTGCGCCGTCGCCAGCGTGACCGATTTTTCGTAGGTGCCGCTGACGCCGATCGCACCGGGATCGAGGCCGCCATGCCCAGGGTCGATCATTACCGTACGCAGTTTGCGCGCCGAACGGGACGGGACTTCGGCGAGCGCACGGCCCGTCCCCACGGCAACCGCGATACCAACCGCACTACACCCCATGAGCCGCAATAGGTCGCGGCGCAATAATTTCTCATCGCAAGACATGGTAGTACCCCAAGCGGCTTCTATTCCCAATCTTAAGGTGTTGGGTCCGCATATCATATTAATAGTTTAGGAAAATTCCATATCTAACTCATTAAAAACGATATTTCCCCGGATAGGTGTGATTCAAGCAATTGTAAGCTAGTTGCCCCCAACCGCAATAACTAGTCTTCCTCGGACTCCGCCGGTGAGAATCCGCCCCGCCCATTGCGGCAAATCGCGCAACGGCGCGGTCTCGGTCAAACGATCGAGTTTGTCGAGCGGAAGGTCGCGCGCGAGCCTTGCCCACGCCGTCAAACGGCGCTCGATCGGGCACATAACGGAATCGATTCCCAAGAGATTCACGCCGCGCAGCAGGAACGGCACCACCGTCGTCGTCAGGTCGCTGCCGCCGGCCAGTCCACAAGCGGCGACGCTGGCGCGGTATTTCATTTGCGTGAGCAAGGTCGCGAGCGTCGTGCTGCCGCCGCGGTCGATCGCCCCCGCCCAACGTTCGCGGTCGAGCGGACGCGCCGGCGGCTTCGCCAATTCGGCGCGGTCGAGAAAACCGCTGGCGCCCAGGGCCTTCAAGAACTCATGGGTCTCGGGCCGGCCCGTGGCCGCGACCACGCGATAGCCGAGCTTGCCCAGGATCGCGATCGAGACGCTGCCGAGGCCGCCGGCGGCGCCGGTCACCGCCACCTCGCCCTGCGCGGGCGCAAGGCCGTGCTCCTCGAGGCGCATCACCGCCAGCATCGCGGTGAAGCCCGCGGTGCCGATCGCCATCGCTTGCTTGGTCGTCAGCGGCGGCGCCAGCGGCACGAGCTGACTTGCCTTGACGCGCGCCTTTTCCGCGTAGCCGCCCCAGGTCACTTCACCGACGCGCCAGCCGGTGAGCACGACCTTGTCGCCCGGCTTGTAATCGGGCGATTCCGACGCCTCGACAGTGCCGGCGAAATCGACCCCGCCCACATGCGGATATTTGCGCACCAACCGGCCGACCCCGTTCAGGATCATGCCGTCCTTGTAATTGAGGGTCGAATATTCGACCGCGACCGTGACCTCGCCCGGCGGCAGATCGTTGTCGGAGACGGTTTCGATGGCGGAACTCACCTTGCCATCGGTTTCACGCAACATCAGTGCCTTGAATTCGCTCATGCCAAATCCTCGCCGATCAATGCAGCCGTTCCAAAATGCCGACATAATTCGCGACCGCGGCGCCGCCCATATTGCCGCCGAGCGTCGCATCTTCGACCTGTATGCCGCCCACAATGCAGGCGGTCATGATTCGTTATTCCCGGCCACGATTAGGGCCGCCACCTTATCGCATGGTTGGGGGCTTGTCTCGGCGCCCGTTTGCGCGGAAAAGAAGCGTGTGAGCCCCGAGACGCTGACGATCCGCCGGCCCGACGACTGGCACGTGCATTTGCGCGACGGTGCCATGCTGAAGACGGTTTTGCCCTATACCGCGCGCCAATTCGCCCGCGCTGTCGCGATGCCGAATTTGAACCCGCCGGTGACGAATGCGGCAGCCGCCACGGCCTATCGCGAGCGCATCATGGCGGCACTTCCCGCCGGCCTGCGTTTTACCCCGCTGATGACGGCCTACCTGACCGATGCGACCGACCCGGACGAGCTCGCGCGCGACTTCGCCGATGGCGTATTTGCCGCCGCGAAGCTCTATCCAGCCCACGCCACCACCAATTCCGCGTTGGGCGTGACCGACATCCGCAAAATCGATCATGTACTGGAACGCATGGCGGCGATCGGCATGCCGCTTCTGGTTCACGGCGAAGTCACCGACCCGGAAATCGATATCTTCGATCGCGAGGCGGTGTTCATCGAGCGGGTGCTGGCGCCGCTGATCGCGCGTTTGCCGACGCGCAAGATCGTGCTCGAACATATCACCACGCGAACCGCGGTCGATTTCGTGGGGAGCGCGGGGCCCGATCTCGCGGCGACAGTCACCGCGCATCATCTCGTCATCAATCGCAACGCCCTGTTTCTAGGCGGGTTGCGTCCGCACGCCTATTGCTTGCCCGTCGCCAAGCGCGAGCAAGACCGGCTGGCGCTGCGCCGCGCCGCGACCTCGGGCAACGCAAAATTTTTTCTCGGCACGGATTCGGCGCCGCATCCGGTCAAGGATAAGGAATGCGATTGCGGCTGCGCCGGGATTTTCAGCGCGCCGGCGGCCCTCGAAATCTACGCCCAGGTTTTCGCGGAAGAAGGCGCGCTCGACCGCTTCGAGACCTTCGCCTCGCTCAACGGTCCGCGCTTTTACGGCTTGGCGCCGAATGACGAAACACTGACCTTGCGGCGCGAGCGCTGGACAGCGCCGAAGGATGTCGCCGTCGATGGCGGCGCGGTTCGGCCTTTTCTCGCGGGCCAGCCTCTCGATTGGCGGCTCGGCTAAACCAGCGTCTCGAATGCGTCGGCGCCGGCGGGCCGCCGCTCGATATGCAGCCGGTGCCAGACCGCGTAAAACAACAGCCGCCAGGCAGGCGCGTTAAAGCGGCGGTCGCTGGCGTGGGCGAAGAGTGATTCGACCGCGCCCGGCACGCAGATTTCGGCGATCGCGGGCTGTTTCGCCACCAGCGGGCCGAGGCGTGCGCTTTGTTGCTCGATCCAGACCCCGACCGGCACGGTGAAGCCTTGCTTGCGCGCGAACGGCCGCGCGGCCGCTACATGCTCGCCAAGCCAGCGCCGCACCAGATATTTTCCCAAGCCGCGTCGAACCTTGAGATCGTCGGGAAGGCCGAAGGCGAATTCGGCGACGCGTTTGTCGAGAAACGGCGTGCGGCCTTCGACCCCATGCGCCATCAAGCAACGATCGAGCTTCGACAACAGACTGTTCGGCAGCCACTCCGCGCAATCGGCGGCCTGGACCGATTGCAACGCGGTGCGTTCGGGCGTCGCCGTGTCGCGCGCCGCCCGCTCGATGCCGACGCGCCAGCTTGTCGAATCCGAACGAAGCAGGCCGATTCTCTCGAACGCACCATGGCGCTTGGGTTGCCGGCCCCCGAGCCACCAAGGGAGGACCACGCGCCGATGACGGGCATAGCCCGCGAACATTTCGTCGCCGCCTTCGCCCGACAAAATGACCTTAATGCCGTTGGCGCGCGCCGCTTCGCCGAGTTTGTAGGTCGGCAACGCGGCGTAATCCGCCGCGGGATCGTCCATCGCGCGCGCGACCTGCGGCAACAGGTGCCAGAAATCCGCTTCGCCGAAATTCAATTCGATATGCCGGGCGCGCAACGATTGCGCCAGCGCGCGCGCCTGGGCGCGTTCATCCGCGGCGCCCGGCGCGTCGAAACCGATAGTGAAGGCGGTCAAGGAGCGCTCATTAAGACGCGCCATCATGGCCAACACCGCCGAGGAATCGATCCCGCCCGATAGAAACATCCCATAGGGCACGTCGGACCGAACATGAAGCCTGATACTGTCTAAAAAAATCTCATCAAAAATGGCACTCGCTGTCTCCTTGCCTTGCTGTTTCGGCGCCGAATTCGGCACTTCCGTGATTCGGCGCCGCTCGACCACCCTGCCCTGCTCCACCACCAAGGTTTCACCAGGCAGAACGCGCATCACGCCGGCAAGAGCGGTTTGGCGGCCGGTGGTGTATTGGAGCTGGAGCAATTCATCGCGCGCTTCGGGCACCAGTGCCGGCGCGATCAATCCCGCAGCGATAAACGCTTCCGGCTCCGACGCGAAGGCGAGCCCGTCGGCGCGTTCGAGGTAATAGAGCGGCTTGATGCCGAACGGATCGCGCGACAGAACCAGACGGCGCGACGCGGGATCGTGCAAGGCAATGGCGTACATGCCGCGCAAATGTTTAGGAAAGTCGAGACCGTGGCGGCGATAAAGATGCAGCGGCAATTCGCAGTCGGACGCGGTCTTTAATTCGATCCCCGGGAATTCGGAACGCAGTTCAATGTAATTGTAGATTTCGCCGTTGGCGACGAGTGCCGCGCCTTGCGGCTCGTAAAGCGGCTGATCGCCGGTGACGAGATCGATAATCGCGAGCCGCGTCTGAACCATCGCGACATCGTCCTTGCGATAATGCCCGACGCCGTCGGGCCCGCGATGCGCCAGAGCGCGTTGCATCGCGCGTAGCGCCTCGGCATCGGGCGCCGCTCCATTTCGCGTCATCATGCCGGCGATGCCGCACATCAGCGCGTCACTTTATCGAAGGGAAAAGTCATGAAAGTGTCTCGGCGCCTTATAGGGCGCGAGCTTGGCCTTGCCAAGGCGGCGGCGGCCGCTTAACTCTGGAACCACCAGATGGACGGAAAATTCACATCCCTTGAAGGCGAGCGCGGCGTCCTTGAAATCGCCGGGCCGGATCGCGTCGCCTTCCTGCAAGGACTGGTCAGCAACGATGTTGAAAAAATCGCGCCGGATCGCGCTCTATATGCCGCACTGCTGACGGCGCAAGGCCGCTATCTGCACGACTTCTTTATCGCGGCGCGGGGCGAGAGTTTCCTCCTCGACTGCGCCGCCGCGCGGATGACCGATCTCGCAAAACGGCTGGCCATTTATAAACTTCGCGCCAAGGTGACGATCAAACCGGTTAGCGAACAATTCGCCGTATTCGTCGCATTCGGCCAAGATGCCGCGGCAGCTCTCGGTCTCGCGTCCGAAGCCGGTGCGGCAAAAGCAATTGAAGGCGGCGTTGCCTATATCGATCCGCGTCTCGCCGCACTTGGCGCAAGGCTGATTTTGCCGCGCGAATCCGGCACGAAAATTCTCGAAGCAAGGGGATTTGCCGCGGTCGCGTCCGAAATTTACGACCGGATGAGGCTGTTGCTCGGCGTGCCCGAAAGCGGCCGCGATCTCTTGCCGGAAAAATCCCTGCTGATGGAGTCGGGCTTCGACGAGCTCAACGGAATCGATTGGAACAAGGGCTGTTATGTTGGGCAGGAGCTGACCGCGCGCATGAAATATCGCGCGCTTGTCAAGAAACGGCTGATGCCGGTCGAGATCAGCGGCCCGATACCGGCGGCCGGAACTCTGGTGATGAGGGGGGATGAAGAGGCGGGGGAGTTGCGCTCGGGACGCGACGGCGTCGCGCTCGCGCTGTTGCGGCTCGATGCCGTGGAGCAGGCATCGGACGAATTGCCGCTGCGCGCCGGGGAGGCGCGCCTTAAGCCGAAAAAGCCGGATTGGCTCCGGTTCTAGCCTCGGCTAACGCAAAATATTGTGAATGAGATAATCGGCGAAATCGATTGGCTTGAGTTTCAGGCCTTTGGGCAACGCTTCGTTCGCCATCGATTTGGCGATGAAGATGTGGTTTTCGACATGATCGGGCGCGACCTTGAAAATTCCGGTGGCGCCCCTGAGACGCGGGTAATAGGCCGGATCGACCATCTTTTCCTTGCGTTGGAGCCGGGCGAGGATTTGCGCTTCGTCGACGCCCTCGACTTGCTGCTTCTTGACGACGGTCCAGTCCGTGGCGCCGCCCCAGCCGGCAGCGATGAGCGGCTCAAGCGGCTCGTCGGTGCAGCCGACTTTGAAAACGTGCTTGCTCAACCCAACATCGGAGGCCCATTCGGCTAGCGCGGCGCTGCGCGCGACATAGAGGACGCTCATCGCCGCTGGCGCCTAGGCCGTGGTTTCCACCCGCTCCCGCGACAGCGCGGTTTGCGCCGCCGCGAGCCGGGCGATCGGCACGCGATAGGGCGAGCAGGAGACGTAGTCGAGCCCGACTTCCTCGCAAAAACGGATCGAAGCCGGGTCGCCGCCATGCTCGCCGCATATCCCGAGCTTAAGCGACGCGCGTTTCTTGCGCCCGCGCTCGGCCGCGATCTGGATGAGCTCGCCGACACCGTCGCGGTCGATGGTCACGAACGGGTCCTGTTCGAGAATGCCCGCCTTCTGATAGGCGCCGAGAAAACTGCCGGCGTCGTCGCGCGATAGGCCGAGCGTGGTCTGAGTCAAATCGTTGGTGCCGAAACTGAAGAATTCGGCGGTCTCGGCGATCTCGCCGGCGCGCAAGGCGGCGCGCGGCAATTCGATCATGGTGCCGACCAGGTAAGGCACGGTCGTTCCCGTCGCCGCTGCGACCTCGCCGCCAACGCGATCGACCAGCGCCTTGAGAATGTCGAGTTCCTTCTTGGTCGCGATCAACGGAATCATGATTTCGGGCTTTACCGCGATGCCGGCATCGTTCGTCACTTGCACGGCAGCCTCGAAAACAGCGCGCGCCTGCATTTCGTAGATTTCGGGATAGGTGATGGCGAGCCGGCAACCGCGATGGCCAAGCATCGGATTCATTTCATGCAGCGCCGCGGCGCGATGGCGGATGGCGGCAACGTCCTTGCCCGTCGCCGCCGCGACCTCGGCCATTTCCGCTTCGGTTTTCGGCAGAAATTCGTGCAGCGGCGGGTCTAAGAGACGGATCGTCACCGGCAGCTCGCGCATGATGCCGAAAATCTCGACAAAATCCCGCCGCTGCATCGGCAACAGCTTGGCCAACGCCTTGCGCCGGCCGTCGGTGTCGTCGGCCATGATCATCTCGCGCACGGCGACGATGCGGTCGGCGTCGAAGAACATATGCTCGGTCCGGCACAGGCCAATGCCCTCGGCGCCGAACCGCCGGGCGGTGCGCGCATCGGTGGGCGTATCGGCATTGGCCCGCACCCGCATGCGCCGCGCCTGGCGAGGCGGGCAGGCCCTTGGTCAGCACGTCGCGCACCGCCTTGGGG
>JAATGI010000231.1 GCA_015654725.1 Rhodospirillales bacterium | reverse complement strand
GGGTGCCGTCGAGCGGCTCGCGCACCGCCGCCAACCGCCGCGCCAGCGCGCCCAGATCCGGCACCACGATGCCGACGCGGCCGCGCAGCACCTGGGGCGCGCCGGTCGGCAGATGGAATTGGTTGCGCCCGACATTGATCCACATATTGTCGGTGCTGGTCATCAGATAAGGATCGCGCGTCAAGCCGAGGCCCGTGACATGGAACAACGTCGACAGCCGCTGGTCGGGGATGCGGACATTGACGTGTTCCAGCAACACCACATTGCCGAGATCCTCGGCGGCACGATCGTAATGACGGTCCATCGTCATGGCGCCCTCCCTCGCATGGCCTGCCGAAACGAACTATAGCGCCGCGGCATCGCGCGTGTTAATCGGCGTTGCTTGACGCGCGCCCGGCACGGTAGCTCAATGGCGCGGTCAACGAGGGGTCAAAATGGCGCGCAGGCTTTTCGGCACCGACGGCATTCGCGGCACCGCCAATCTCGAGCCGATGACGCCCGAGACCGCGTTGCGCGTCGCCATGGCGACGGGCCGCGTGCTGCGCCGCGGCGAGCATCGCCACCTGGTCGTCATCGGCAAGGACACGCGGCTCTCGGGCTATATGATCGAGCCGGCGCTGACCGCCGGCTTCATCGCCATGGGCATGGATGTCGAGCTGGTCGGGCCGCTGCCGACGCCGGCGATCGCGATGCTGACGCGGTCTTTGCGCGCCGATCTCGGCGTCATGATCTCGGCCTCGCATAATCCCTATGAGGATAACGGCATCAAGCTGTTCGGGCCGGACGGCTACAAGCTTTCCGACGAGATCGAAACCGCGATCGAGGCGCGGCTCGACGAGAAGGACGGGCGCACCCATGCCGCCGAACTCGGCCGCGCCCGGCGGCTCGACGACGCCGGCGGTCGCTATGTCGAATTCGCCAAATCGAGTTTTCCGAAACGGCTCCGGCTCGACGGCCTAAAGGTCGTGGTCGATTGCGCCCACGGCGCCGCCTATAAGGTCGCGCCTACGGTGCTGTGGGAATTGGGCGCCGAGGTGTTCCCGATCGGCGTCGCGCCGGACGGACTCAATATCAATCGCGGCTGCGGCGCCACCTCGCCCCAGGCGATGAGCGAGGAAGTGGTGCGCCGCGGCGCCGATCTCGGCCTGGCGCTCGACGGCGACGCCGACCGGCTGATCGTCGCCGACGAAGCGGGCCGCGTTCTCGACGGCGATCAGCTGATGGCGTTGATCGCGCTCGAATGGCATGGGGCCGGGCGGCTCGCCGCGGCCGGCGTGGTCGCGACCGTGATGTCTAATCTCGGCTTCGAGCGCCGCTTGGCCGAGCACGGCATCAAGCTCACCCGCACCGCGGTCGGCGACCGCTATGTCGTCGAGGAGATGCGCCGGAACGGCGCCAATCTCGGCGGCGAGCAATCGGGCCATATCATTCTCGCCGACGACGCCACCACCGGCGACGGGCTGATGGCGGCGCTTCAGGTGCTGGCCGCGATTGTGCAACAGGGCGCGCCGGCCAGCCGGGTGTGCAATCAATTCACGCCGGTGCCGCAACTCCTGCGCAATATCCGCCATGACGGCGGCGTGCCGCTGGAAGCGCCACGGGTCAGGAGCGCGATCGCGGCGGGCGAGCGCCGCCTTGGCGCCGGCGGCAGGCTGTTGGTGCGCGCCTCCGGCACCGAGCCGGTCATTCGTATCATGGCCGAGGGCGAGGACGATCGGCTGGTGGCCGAGATCGTCGGCGAGATCGAAGCTGCGTTGCGCGAGGTGGGGAACGGCGCGCGAGAACAAGCCGCCGAATGAAGGGGCGCGTCCTGATCGTCGCCGGCTCGGATTCGAGCGGCGGCGCGGGCATCCAGGCCGATATCAAGACCGTGACCGCGCTCGGCGCCTATGGCGCCACCGCGCTCACCGCGCTCACCGCGCAAAACACGCTCGCGGTCGAAGGCATTTTCCCGGTGCCGCCGGATTTCGTCCGCCGCCAGATGGAAGTCGTGCTGACCGATATCGGCGCCGACGTCATCAAGACCGGCATGCTGCTCGACGGCGCCATCATCGACGCGGTCGCGGCGGCGCGGGAAAAATTCGCGCCCTACGTGCCGCTGGTGGTCGATCCGGTGATGATCGCCTCGAGCGGCGCGCGGCTCCTGGACGAAGCGGCGCTCGACCGGCTCAAGACCCGGCTTGTCGTTCGAGCGCTGGTGGTGACGCCGAACCTGCCCGAAGCCGAGGCGCTTCTGGACCGTCACATCGCCCCGACCCAGGGCCAGGCGG
>JAATGI010000396.1 GCA_015654725.1 Rhodospirillales bacterium | reverse complement strand
GCAGCGCACGGCATCGACCACGCTGCGGAACTCGATCAGGATGCCGTCACCGGTGCGCTTCACCACGCGGCCATGATGCACGGCGATGGCGGGATCGATCAGGTCGCTCCTGAGGGCGCGAAGCCGGGCCAGGGTGCGTTCCTCGTCGGCGCCGGCGAGACGGCTGTAGCCGACGACGTCGGCCGCCAAAATCGCCGCGAGCTTGCGCTGCTCCGATGTCAGCAACTGGCCAAGGCCCGCGACTTCTTCGAACGCGCGCTGGCGCTCGATTCCGGGAATATCGAGGCCCTGATCGGCATCGCATCCGTCGAAATGTCGCTCGGCGGCATCTACGCCACCGATGACGCGGCAGCGCATCATGCGGCGGCCGAGGCGACACTGACCAAGGTGCTGTCGGGTACGCCCAATCATGCCATGGCGCATTTCTTGTTGGGCATGGTCTACGCCTTTACCCGCCGTCCGGTGCAAGCTATCGCCGAATACGAGCGGACCTTGGCGTTGAATCGAAACCAGGCCAGCGCCTATGCCTGGACCGGTTTCGCCAAAATCTCCGTCGGTCGCGCCGAGGAGGCGCAAGCGCACATCCAGGAAGCGTTCCGCCTCTCGCCGCGCGACGCGCAGGCCTTTGTTTGGATGACGATTGCCGGCGAGGCGCAGCTTCATCTCGGCGCCGACGAGAAAGCGATCGCCTGGTTCGATCGCGCGATCGAGAATAATCGCAACTTGACCGTGACGTATTTCTATCTCGCCGCCGCCGTGGCGCATCTCGGGCCGGCTCGGCGAGGCACGGAGCGCGGCGCAAGCCGGGCTTGCGATCGATCCGACTTTCACCATCCGCCGCTTCCGCGACGGCGCGCCCAGCGACCATCCGACCTATCTCGCCCAGCGCGAGCGCGTTTTCGAGGGCCTGCGCCAGGCCTGGGTGCCGGAGGGATGAGCGCCGGCCGGTAGCATTTTGCCGGCTTGAGTCCGGGGCGCCGGCTATGGCAATTATATTATGTTTGATACCGGAACGGGCGCGCCCAAGATCAACCAGGGAGAAATACCGCCATGAAGTTCGGCCTGGCCTTTCAATTGTCGGTGCCGCGTCCCTGGACGCGCGAGAGCGAGCGCACGGTCTTTATGAACGCGCTCGACCAGATCAAGCTCGGCGAGGAGCTGGGCTTCGAATATGTCTGGGCGACCGAGCATCATTTCCTCGAGGAATATTCGCACAGCTCGTCGCCGGAAATTTTCCTGACCGCGGCGGCGATGGTGACGACGAAAATCCGGATCGGCCACGCCATCGTGGTGTGCGTGCCGGAATATGCCAGCCCGATCCGCATCGCCGAACGCACCGCGACCATGGACATTCTCTCCGGCGGCCGGCTCGAAGTCGGCACCGGCCGCTCCGCGACCTGGACCGAATTGGGCGGCTTCCGCGCCGATCCCGATCTCACCAAGAAGACCTGGGACGAATATGTCCATGTCATCCCGAAAATGTGGATGCAGGAACGCTTCTCCTATGAGGGCCAGTTCTTCTCGATGCCGCAGCGCGCGATTCTGCCGAAGCCCTATCAGAAGCCGCATCCGCCGATGTGGGTCGCGGTGTCGAGCGCCGGCACCGAGCTCGACGCGGCCGAGCGCGGCATGGGCAGCCTCGGCATTTCCTTCGCGCCGATGGCGATGCAGGAGCAGGTGCTGAAACGCTATCGCAAGACGATTCAGAATTGCGAGCCGGTCGGCGCCTTCGTCAACAACCGGGTGGCGACGATCAATTTCCTCTACTGCCACGAGGACGACAAGATCGCCCAGCAAACCGGCGGCGACATCACCAACATGTTCATGCCGCTGGCGGTGCAATTCCTGCACAATCCCGAAGCGCTTCCGAGCAAGCCCGGCGCGCATGGCGGCTTGTTGTCGCAACTGCGCGCGCAACTGGCCGCCGGCAATCCGCGCGAAGGCATCGCCATCGGCGATCCGCGCCATATCGTGCGCGAATTGAAGAAATGGGAAGGGATGGGCGTCGACATCATCAATTTCATGCTGAACTGCGTCGAGGTCGTGCCGCACGAAAAGGTGCTGGCGAGCCTCCGGCTCTTCGCCAAGGAAGTGATGCCGCATTTCCAGAATACACCCGCCAAAGTGGCCGCGGAGTAAGCGACATGACGATGCATCGTTACGGAAGCGGCGATGTCGCGGCCTGGCTCGCCTCGGCGCCGGCGATCGCCGGCCTCAAGCCGGAGGCTTGGACCTTGAAAGGCGTGCGCACCCTGGAGGCGCGCTGCGAGATCGACGACATGCCCGGCGACACGCTGGTGCCGCCGTCGCTGCGCCCGTGCATGCCGGCCTATTGCTCGATCGTGGTGAGCCGCGTTCCCGACAGCCCGGTCGGACTCTTCGGCCTGGCTGAGGTTCGCGTCGCGGCGCGCGTCGGCGCCCGCCCGACGTTTTTCCTGCTGCATGCCTTCTGCGACAACGAGGCGGCGCGGAAGGAATTGGCGGGGCGATGGGG
>JAATGI010000042.1 GCA_015654725.1 Rhodospirillales bacterium | reverse complement strand
TGCGCCGCCGCCGACATCAAGGAAGTTGGCGGGTTCAGAGCCGTACAGTTTGATGATGTCCATGGTCGCCATGGCAAGGCCTGCACCGTTGACCATGCAGCCGATGCTGCCGTCGAGTTTGACATAGTTCAGGCCGTGCTTGCCGGCTTCGACTTCCGAAGGATCTTCCTCGGACTCGTCACGCATTTCTTCGATGTCTTTGTGGCGGAACAGCGCGTTATCGTCGAAATTCATCTTGGCGTCGAGCGCGATCACCTGGCCCGCGCCGGTCACCACCAGCGGATTGATCTCCACGACCGAGGCGTCGAGCGCCTGGAACGCCTGGGCCATCGCCTGCATGAATTTGGTGGCGGCACCGATCTGCGGGCCTTCGAGGCCGAGGCCATAGGCAAGGCGCGCGGCATGGAACGGGCGAAAGCCCGCGACCGGATCGATGGTGACGCGCAGGATTTTCTCGGGGTGCGAGGCCGCCACTTCCTCGATCTCCATGCCGCCCTCGGTCGAGGCCATCATGGTGACGCGGCCGGTGGCGCGATCGACCAAGAGGCCGAGATACAGCTCGCGCTTGATGTCGCAGCCTTCCTCGATATAGACGCGCTTGACCTCGCGCCCGGCCGGCCCGGTCTGTTTAGTGATAAGGACATGGCCGAGCATGGCGGCAGCCTCGCGCCCGACATCGTCAATCGAGCGCGCGAGCCGGACGCCGCCCTTGCCTTCGGGCTGATCCTTGAAATGCCCGGCGCCGCGGCCGCCGGCATGGATCTGCGCCTTCACGACATAGACCGGCCCGCCGAGGTCGCGGGCGATTTTCTCGGCCTCCTGCGGCGTGTAGGCGACCCCGCCCTTGGGCACCGCAACACCGAATTTCTGCAACAGGCCCTTGGCCTGGTACTCGTGGATATTCATGGCTTGGCCTGGAGATTGACGAGATTATGACGCCCCCGCGACGGCCCATAGGGATAAGCCCGTATTGCGCTGCGGTAAAGGGAGAATGGCACGGGGATGAACGGCAAAAGAACCAATCGGCTTTGCCACCGTCACAATGCTCCTCTCCCCTTTAGGGGAGAGGGATGCGGAGCCTTAGCGAGGCGAAGCCGAGCTTAGGCGTAGCTGGGTGAGGGGTTGTGGTTCCGCTGCGGAAATCGCGCTAAACTTACTGACATGAATTCCGACCAACGGGCGAGGCGGCGCGCGCAAGATTTGGATCAGACCATCTTCGCTCTCGATGACAAACGCTGGGACGAATTCATGGCGGCGCTCGCTTATTCTCCGAAGGATAACCCGGGGTTGCGCCGACTGCTCGCGTGCAAGCCCGTTTGGGAGAAGCAACGGCTGCCATGACGGTCATCAAAACCCATATCCGCGTCGCGCCCGACGGCACGCTGACAGGCCGCGCCGTCGGCTTGCCGGCCGGCGAGCACGAAGCCGAAATCACGGTATTGGACAGCGCCGCCAAGACGCCCAATTTGGATGCCGCCGTTTTGCTCGCTCGCGTGCGGGCGATCCAGGATGAGGTTGCCCGCTTGCCGGTGTTGGACCACCGCAGCCTCGACGAAATTATCGGTTACAACGAGCGCGGCCACTTCGACTGATGGTGATCGTTCCCCTCTCCCCTTGCGGGAGAGGGTGTCGGAGCGTAAGCGACGACGGGTGAGGGCTCTTTCGATGCACCACAACGCTGGACCCCGGCTTTCGCCGGGGTGACGACCCTAACGGGTCGTCACTTCCACGGTTTCGGCGGCGGCACCGGCGCGGGGCCGGGCATTTCCACGGTCGCGAAATCGGCGGGCGCCGCGATTTCGAGATATTCCATGTCCGGCGAATAATCGAACAGGAAATGGACGATGCCGGGGCGCTGATGCACCACGTCGCCGGCTTCGACGAGATGTTCCTCGTCCTCATACATGAACCGCGCCCAGCCCTTGAGCATGACGACGATATGGAAATCGAGCACATGCCGGTGCCAGCCGGTGCCTTCCTCGGGCGCGCGTTCGGCGCGAACCAGCTGCGCGATCACCTTGCCGCCGGTGGCGTCGACGATGCCGAGATCGCGGTAGGAGAAAAAGTCCCGCAAGCCGCCGGACTTGAATTCCGTGTCGCCGGGCTTGACGTGCGAAAATTTCATCTTGGTGTCGAGCATCACCGTCATATCGACCCTCCTTGGCCGCGCCAAAAACCGCCAGAACCGTGCAAAAGCCGGACCATGGCGCGGATCGGTAAATGACGGGTTCGATGCCCCAGCCGGGGCATGCGCTGCCTTTCCTTTAGGCGGGCGCTGCCCAAGGGTTGAGCGGAATGCGCGCTGTGGCGCTAAAACTCGGCTTCGAGTTCCTCGATCTCTTCCGGCTCCAGCTTGGCCGCCGTCACCCACTCGATCATTTCCGGCATCGCCATGATGGTGTCGCAATAGCCGGCGCATTCGCGATCGAGCTTCACGTCGTAAGTGAGGAAGCGGGTCGCGACCGGCGCGTACATGGCATCGGCCAAGGTTCGCTTGCCGAATAGATAGGGACCGCCATAGCGGTCGAGGCAGTCGCGCCAGATTTGCGTTACCCGCTCGATATCGGCCTGCGCCCGATTCCATACCTTGAAGCCGGGAAAGTGGCCTTTGAGATTCATCGGCAGGGCCGAGCGCAACGAACTGAAGCCCGAATGCATCTCGCCGCAAATCGAGCGGCAATGCGCGCGCCCCTCGGGGTCGGGCGGCAGCAGGTGCGCGGCGGGCTTGATCTCGTTCAGATATTCCCCGATCGCCATCGTGTCCCAGATCGCGACGCCGTCATGAATCAGCGACGGCACCAGGAAGGACGACGATAACAGTAGGATTTCGGCGCGCGCCGCGGGATCGTCGGGCGGCACGATCTTTTCCTCGAAATCGAGGTCGGAGAATTTGGCCATCAGCCAACCCCGCAAACACCACGAGGAATAATTTTTGCTGCTGAGGGTCAGGATCGCTTTTGCCATGCTCAAAATCCAAGCAAGCCGTATGCCAATTGGGCGGATCGCGTGGCGTGCCTATTGCATCGCCAGCGGAGGACCACCGGCCGAATGATATATCAAATCTATCAGGCGCATAGTGACGCGGTCGAGCCGGTTCGGGCGATGGCGCGGGTGGCGGTCGACCGGCTCGCGGATTTGCGTTCGGACACGTTCGGCGACGGCGCGATCCGTCCCTTGGCGGCGGCCTATGAGATCGTGTCGCGGATCGGCTTGTCGCATCGCCGCCCGGACTATGGCATCGAATGGATCGCGACCGGCGGCCACGAAGCGCGCGTCACCGAGGAAATCGCTGACACGACCCCGTTTTGCACCCTGTTGCGGTTCCGCAAGGATATCGCCACGGCGCAGCCGAGGGTGCTGCTTGTCGCGCCGCTTTCAGGCCATTTCGCCACTCTGTTGCGCGAAACCATCCGCACCATGTTGCCCGACCACGATGTCTATGTGACGGACTGGCACAATGCGCGCGACGTGCCGCTTCGCGACGGCCGTTTCGGCCTCGACGACTATACCGAGCATCTGATCCGGTTTCTGGAAAAGATCGGCCCCGGCGCGCACATGGTCGCGATCTGCCAGCCCTCGGTGCCGGCGCTGTCGGCGGCGGCGTTGATGGCGCAGTCCGGCAATCCGGCGCAGCCCGCCAGCATGACCCTGATGGCCGGGCCGATCGACACCCGCATCAACCCGACCAAGGTCAATGATTTCGCCACCAAGCGGCCGATCGACTGGTTCGAGCGGAACTTGATCGGGTTCGTGCCGTTTCGTTTCGCCGGCGCCTTCCGCCGCGTCTATCCGGGCTTCCTGCAATTGACGGGATTCTTGAGCATGAATCTCGACCGCCATCTCAAATCCTTCCAGGAGCTCTACAAGCATCTCGCCAACGGCGAGATCGACAAGGCCGAGACGATCCGAACCTTTTACGACGAATATCTGGCGGTGATGGATTTGCCGGCGGAGTTCTATATCGAAACCGTGCGCAAGGTGTTTCAGGAGCACGAACTGCCGCTGGGCACGCTCGAATATCGCGGCCAGAAGATCGAGCCGCGCGCCATCCGCCGCACCGCGCTCTTCACCGTCGAGGGCGAGCGCGACGATATTTGCGCCGTCGGCCAAACGCTCGCGGCGCACGATCTCTGCCCCGGCATCCGGCCCTATATGAAGGAGCATCACGTCCAGACCGGCGTCGGCCATTACGGCGTGTTCAGCGGCAAGCGCTGGTCCGGCCAGATTTATCCCCGGGTCCGCGATTTCATTCACTCACACGAATGATTTACCCCTCCCCCTCAATGGGGGAGGGGCGAACACATTCGATCGAACAAGAAGTGCGCCTACTCCTCCAATTCGGGATAGTGGCGGAAGATGCCGGACTCGTTGAAGGGAATCCGGCGCGGCGAGGCCAGATACTTGGCGACGCGCGGGCGCGCCGCGACCCGGTCGTGAAGCGCCACCACGCGCGGCAGCTTTTTCTCGGCCTTCGCCATGCCGCGCGGCAGGGCGTAACGCGAACCCTCCACGAGCTGAAACACCGATAGGTCGGGATAGGTGAGCTTGCCGCCGACGAGAAATTTGTCGCCGCGCGGGTTCTGTTCCAGCACGCGCTCGAAATAGCCGAGATATTTCGGCAGGCGCGCCGCCAGGAATTGCGCGGTGTAGCGCTTCGCTTCCGGCTTCTGGTCCTCGTAATAAAGCCCCGCGCCGAGCGGATGATGGGTGTCGTGAATTTCCTTTACGAAATCCGTCACCGTGAGTTGCAGCTGATTTGCCCATAGCCGCCCGGCTTCGGTCGCGGGCGCCAGGCCGTGGCGGTCGCCCAGATACGACAAAATGTTCGCGGTCTGCGCGATCAGCAGCTTGCCGGCCTTGAGGATCGGCGGCGCGAAAGGCGGCGTGGCGCCGTCGCCGGCGAGCACGGCCATCATCGTCGTCATGCCCTTGGGGCCGCGCGCGACATCGTCGTAATCGGCGCCCGCTTCCTCGAGCGCCAGGCGCACGAATTCGCCGCGCCCCTGGATCCCCGGCCAATAATAAAGCTCGTAGCGCATGGTTCAGCCTCCCGCGGTCAGATTTTGTGATACTCGCGATACCAGGCGACGAAATCGGCGATGCCCGTGGCGATCGGCGTGGCGGGGCGAAAGCCGATCAGCGCCTCGAGCAGCGCCGAGGATGCGCGCGTGTTCGGCACGTCGCCCGCCTGCATATCGATGTAGTGGCGCTTCGCCGCGATGCCGAGCGCCTTCTCGATCGCGGCGACGAAATCCATGAGCTTCACCGGCGCGCCGCCGCCGACATTGACGACGCGGAACGGCGCCACCGGACTTAGCGAATCCATGTCGCCGACCGGTCGGCCCGCGACCGGCACCTTGTCCATGAGCCGCTCGATGCTCAGGGCGGCGTCGTCGATATAGGTGAAATCGCGCTCCATCTCGCCGTGGTTATAAATCTCGACCAGCTCGCCCGCGAGCATGGCTTTCACGAACTTGAACAAGGCCATGTCGGGCCGTCCCCAGGGGCCGTAGACGGTGAAGAGCCGAAACACCGTGGTCGGAATGTTCCAGAGATGGGCATAGCCATGCGCCATCGCCTCGGCCGCTTTTTTCGAGGCGGCGTAGATCGTCAGCGGCGTGTCGGTCGGATCGGTCTCGGCGAAGGGCAGGCGGGCATTGGCGCCGTAGACCGAGCTGGTCGATGCGATCAGCAAATGCCGGACCGGATGACGGCGGCAGAACTCGATGACGTTGAAGCTGCCGACGACGTTCGAATCGATATAGGCGCGCGGATGATCGAGGCTATAGCGCACGCCGGCTTGCGCCGCGAGATGAAACACGATCTCCGGCTCGGCTGCCGCCGCGGCTTCGTCGAGCGCCTCGCCATCCTCCAGCATCAGCCGATGCGCGGTGAAATTATGGTGCCGCCGCAGCAGGTCGTGGCGCCGCTCCTTGAGTGCCACGTCGTAATAGGGCGTCATGCCGTCGATGCCGCAGACCGTGTGGCCGGCCGCGAGCAGCTTGCGCGCCAGGCTAAAGCCAACAAAGCCGGCCGATCCGGTCACCAACAGACGCATGACCGTTCCCTCAGGCCTGCTCGATTTCGATGAGCGTGCCGAGCATGTCCTTCGGATGCAGGAACAGCACCGGCTTGCCGTGGGCGCCGATCTTGGGCTCGCCATCGCCCAGGATGCGCGCGCCGCCGGCCTTCAACCGGTGGCGGGCGGCGGCGATGTCGGCGACCTCGTAGCAGAGATGGTGCATGCCGCCTTGCGGGTTGCGGGCGAGAAACGCCGCCACCGGCGAGGCGTCGCCCAGCGGCTCCACCAGCTCGATCTTGGCGTTGGGCAGGGTCACGAACACGGTGGTGACGCCGTGATCCGGGAGCGGCACCGGCTCGGACACGCTGGCGCCGAGCTTGTCGCGATAAAGCGCCGCCGCCGCTGTCACGCTGGGCACCGCGATCGCGACATGGTTGAGCTTGCCGATCATTGCCCTCGGAGAGATGCCCGTCTCAGGCACCAAACGCAAGCCTCAACCAGCGCCGCGCGCGCACGGCGGCGATTTCTTTCGCCGGCGCGGGCGTGCGGCGGCGCGCCAGCCACGCGGCGGCCGCGAAGGCGTCGGCCGGATGCGTCGTGTCGGGAATGCGATAATTCGGATAGATCAGGAGAGATGCCGCGACCAAACTGTCGAGATCGACCATGCGGCGTTGCCTCGGCCAGGCTAGCCGATCCGTGGTCAGGCCCAAGCCGGCATAAAACGGCAGGCCGTAGGTCGTGACCGGAATGCCGCGCAGCAGCGCCTCGAACCCCATCAGCGACGTCATGGTATGGACCTCGTCGGCGAGCGCCAGTGCCGAGGCCGCGTCCCAACCGGCGAGAACGCGGTCGGCGTAACGGCGCGCGTCGCTGATCGAGACGGCGCCACGCCGGTTGCCGGCCTCGATCTCGGGGTGCGGCTTATAAAGGATGGTCGCGTCCGGCGCCGCCGCCCTCACCGCCGCGAGCAGATCGAGATTGCGTTTTATCTTCGGCGCGCCGCGCCGGATCGAGGCATCGTCCTCGACTTGGCCGGGCACGAGGATGGTGCGGCCGGCGCAGGCGGCCGTGTTTATTTCTCCTCCCCCCTTGAGGGGGAGGTCGCCAGAAGTCGAAGACTTCGAGCGGGTGGGGGGTGCCGTGCCAAGCCCACCCCCCACCTGAAATATCGCTCGCATGCTCGCGATATTTCTCCCCTCCCCCTCAAGGGGGGAGGGGCAATTTGCGGCGCGGTAAATATTGTACTTGCTCAATCCGCCTTCGACGATGAGCGCCCGCAACCGCCCTGCCTCGGCGCGCAGTTCCGGCGGCGGAAATTCCGGATCGCTCAGTATCCGCTCGAGGCCGCTTTCGCGCGCGGGATCGAAATAGATGCCGGCATCGTCGAACACCAGCGACAGCGGCGGCGCGAAATTCGAGCCCAGCCCGGCCGAGCGGAGAAAGCCGTCCTCGATCCGTGTCAGGGTCAGGCCCGTTTCGGCGGCGGCGCCGGCAAGCCAGTCCGGCTCACGCGAGGCCCAGACATAAAGCCGGTCGCCGCGCCGCTTTGCTTCGGCCACGGCGCGCCGGGTCGCGCGGCGAAACCGCAATCGCGCATCGGGCGGAAAAAAAGGCCGCAGCAGCGAGCGCTTCCAGCGCCGCGCGCCGAAAATGACGGCGCCGCCCGGCGCGGGCATCCGGCTCAGGATTTGCCGTCCACCGTCACGTTCTTCAGCAGCATGAACGGCATGCGATGCGCGATCGGGGTGTAGTCGACGCCTTTTTTCATGGCGTAGACCGACACCGAATCCCACAGCTTGATGACCGCGACCTGATTGTAGAGATAGTCGACCACGCCCTTGATGATCTCCGCGCGCTTCGCCGGATCGCGTTCGTCGAGCGCCTTTTCGATGCCGCCATCGACCTCGTCGAAATGCGACACCACCGAGGGCGCGGTCGAGTGGAAGGCGATGGTCAGCATGTCGAGCGAGGTCAAGCCGGTATTCGCGATCGGCAGCGCGCCGACCGAGACCAGCTCGATGCTGTGGTCGCTCTGCGCGCGGCGCGCCAGTTGCAGGCCCTGCACCGCCTCCTGGTTATGCAGCTCGCACTCGATGCCGATCGCCTTGAGATAGAGCGACACCGCTTCCGCCGCCTGGCGGAAGCCGTAAAACGAGGTCGCGGAATAATAGAGCGGCATCTTGAAGCCGTCGGGATAGCCCGCCTCGGCCAGCAGTTTCTTGGCCAGGGCCGGATCGTAGGTGAAATTCTTGATGTCGGGGTCATAGCCGGCCTCGCCCGGCGCCAGCATCGGATAACGGTAGGGCACGCCGTGGAACAGGCCCTTGATGATGGCGTCGG
>JAATGI010000360.1 GCA_015654725.1 Rhodospirillales bacterium | reverse complement strand
GTCGGGATCGATGCCTTCGAACCGGCGCAGACCTGCCGCGATGCCGAGGGCCAGGCCTGGGCCTGCGGCCAGGCGGCGGCGGCGCGGCTCAAGGCGCTGGCGGCGCGGCCCGATTTTTCATGCGGTTTCGACAATGACTTGCTCGACCAACGATCGCACGACTTCGCCTTCTGCACCGCCGACGGCCAAGATGTCGGCACGATTTTGGTGAGCGAAGGCTTGGCCTTCTATTACGGGCGGGGGCTGCAATACCTCCCGATCGAGACCGCCGCCAGACAGTCGAAACGCGGCGCCTGGGCGGGAAGCTTCGTGCGGCCGCAATTCTGGCGCCAAGGCGCGCGATTGCCCCAATAGCGCTAAGAGAAATCACGGATCGCGGTCAGGTGCCGCAGTCGCTGGGCGGAGGTTTGCCGGCGAAGCGGTCGGTCATCCAGGCGACCGCCGCGGCGGCGGTATCGCGCGCGATGAAGCCGTGACCGACATTCGGCACGATCACCATCCGAACCTTGCTGCCGGCGCGGCACAGCCGCCCCAGATAATCCCGCGTCACTTGCGGCTTCACGATCTCGTCCTTGGTGCCTTGCGCCAGGAAGATCGGAATGCCCGGCGCCAACGTGCCCGGCGTGTTGCGGACCATGAGCCCGTGCCACGGTTCGAGTTCGGTGAGATTGCTCACCGTCAGGAAACGTCGTTCCAGCGGCTTTTCGCCGCGCTTGCGCGCGAACAGGTCGAAAATCGATTCGATGCATTCATTGGCCAGCCGGTCGATGGCCGGCATCGCCGCCGGATCGACGACCTGGTCGATCGGCGCGTTGAACACTCGCGCCCAGGACCACAAGGTCATGGCGGTAAGGCTCTTGCCCGCGGGCGAGTCGAGATCGTCGTTTGTCAGCGTCCCAAGTTCGGTCGCCGGCGCGGCCGCGGCGACGCCAACGAGGTTCAGTTCCGGTGCGTAGTCTTTCGCGATCAGGCCGGTGAACAGCGAGGCTTGGCCGCCTTGCGAATGTCCCCAGACGGCGAAGCGGTTGCCGGCGCCGACGGCCGGGATGGCCCTTGCCGCGCGCACCGAATCGAGCACCGCGCGCGCTTCGCTGACGCCGACCAGATAAGGATGCGGCCCGGGCGTGCCGAGGCCGGGATAATCGGTCGCGGCGACGGCATAGCCGCTTTCGATCATTTGACGCAGGCCCTGAATCTGTTGGAACAGGAACATCGCCATCGACGGCCCGCAGCGCGGAACCACGCCCGAGGTCGGATGCGCCCAGGCGATAATCGGACGGCCGCCCGGCGGCGGCGGGCCGAAGGGAACGATGATCGCGCCGGAGACCGCGATCGGCTGGCCGTCCAGTCCGGTCGACCGATACAGCACGCGATAGGCCGAGGCGCCCGAAGGCGGGCCCATGAACGGTTCCTGGCGAATGATGGATCCCGGCGGGCCGGGAAGCTCCGCGTCGGACGCGCGATAGAAGCGGCCTTGCGCCAAGGCGGGAATGACGCCGGCGGCGAACAAACAGAAAGCCGCGAGCGACATCGCGACAATTCGGGTCGCTAGACCCCGGTCAAACCCGCCGACCAAATTCGATCTCCCAATGCCTGGTTCGGAATCTAAACCTCCGGACCCAATTCCGCACGCACGCGCTGACGCAAAAGGTCGATCGGCACGAAGCGGCCTTGCTCCCGGTAATGCCAGAACGCCCAGCCATTGCAGGCGGGCGCGCCTTGCACCGAGGCGCCGACCTGATGGGTCGAGCCGCGCGCTTCGGCTGAAATCAACGTGCCGTCGGCGCGCACTTTGGCGGACAGGCGGCCGCTGACATCGAACAGGATGTCGCCCGGCTTCAAGAGGCCGCGCTCGACGATGGCGCCGAACGGCACGCGCTTTTCGTCGCGCTTTTGCGGCATCGTCACGGCATCGTCGGGCGCTGCGTCAACGCCGGCGATGCGTTCGCGCGCGACCGCGACATAGTCAGGGTCGCGCTCGATGCCGATGAAATTCCGGCCGAGGCGCTTCGCGACCGCGCCAGTGGTGCCGGTGCCGAAAAACGGATCGAGCACGACATCCCCCGGCTTGGTCGTCGCCAGCAGCACGCGATGCAGCAGCGCCTCTGGCTTTTGCGTCGGATGCGCCTTCTTGCCGTCGCGCTTCAGCCGCTCCGGCCCGCCGCAGACCGGCAGCAGCCAATCGCTGCGCATCTGGAGATCGTCGTTGAGCGCCTTCATCGCCTCGTAATTGAAGGTCGGGCGCGTCTCTTGGCTGCGCGCGCACCACAGCAGCGTCTCATGCGCGTTGGTGAAACGCCGGCCGCGGAAATTCGGCATCGGATTGGTCTTGCGCCAGATCACGTCGTTGAGCAGCCAGAAGCCCAGATCCTGCACGATCGCGCCGACGCGGAAGATGTTGTGATAAGAGCCGATCACCCACAGCGCGCCGTCGGGTTTCAAGACGCGCCTCGCCTCGCCGAGCCAGGCGCGGCTGAAACGGTCGTAGGCGGCGAAGCTTGCCCCGGCCCCCGAGCCGGCGTCGGCGAAGCGGTCCCATTCCGCCGCGACGCCATCGACGCGGGTCTGGTTAGGGCGCAGCAACTCGCCGCTCAGTTGCAGATTGTAAGGCGGATCGGCGAAGACGAGATCGACCGACTCGGCGGGCAGACGCGCCATCGCGGCGATGCAATCGCCCTCGATGATCCGGTCCCGTGGAAAAGCCGCATCCCCCATCGCGAATCGCCTGTCCTTATTGGCACAAACGACCCACTTTGCCCCGGCGCGACTCGGCGCGTCAATAACCTTGTCGAGTCAATCGGTTAGGGGGATTCGCTCGACTCGAAGACGAGGGAATGCTGGAACCGGACGAAGAGCTTGCGGTGATGCGGCGTGATGCCGAGGGCCATGACCGCGGCGCGATGCGCGCTGGTGGGATAGCCGACATTGGTTTCCCAGCCATAGCCGGGATAGCGCGGCGCCAGCGCGTGCATCAGCCGGTCGCGCGTCACCTTGGCGACGATCGAGGCGGCGGCGATCGACAGCGACAACCCGTCGCCGCCAATCACGGTCCGCACCTCGCACGGCAACGGCGGCGCCTGGTTGCCGTCGACCAGCGCGATCGCCGGGGCGACGCCCAGCGCCGACAGCGCCTTGAGCGCGCGCGCCATGGCGAGGAAAGTTGCGCGCAAGATGTTGCGGGAATCGATCTCGGCGACGCTGGCGGCGCCGATGCCGATCAGGGCGATCTCGAACAGGCGCGCCGCGATTTCCTCGCGCTTCGCGCGCGGCACCCGCTTGGAATCGTCGATGCCGTAGCGCAGCGCGCGCGGCAGATGCGGCGGCAGGATCACCGCCGCCGCGAGCACCGGCCCTGCCAAGGGCGCGCGCCCGACCTCGTCGATTCCGCACACCACGCCGTCACACGCCTTTTCCAAGCGGAAGCTGGGCATGCGCCTAGTGGTGAAAATCTGACATTTGAATCCGGGAAGGGATTCCCGAATGGGTTGGCGCGTGCGAGTCTGCGGCATGCGCACGGGAATCTCGATCACCGTATCGCCTGACGTTCGGAGCCGCCTTCGAAGGCTGATCTCGAACCGCAACGCGCCGCAAAAGCATGTGTGGCGGGCCGAGATTGTTTTGCTGACGGCCGATGGGTTGGGTACCAATGAGATC
>JAATGI010000369.1 GCA_015654725.1 Rhodospirillales bacterium | reverse complement strand
AACTTCAGAAAAGGGCACCCCCATGTCATCTCTCTCCCACCCGTTCGCCATGTCCGCGCCGTTGGCGCGCTCGGTCGCGATCGCGGCGCTGATGGGCGCCACGTTCCTGGCCGTGCCGCTGACCGCGGCCCGGGCCGATAGCGCCACCCACGCGCCGTTTCAGGTGGCGCAGAACAAGAGCCAAGCCGCGGCCGACGCCACCGCGACCAAGGCGGAAACCGTCGAGCAGCGCATCGACAGCCTTCACACCGCGTTGAAGATCACGCCCGCCGAGGAATCGAATTGGAACGGCGTCGCCCAGGCGATGCGTGAAAATGCCGCCGCCATGCAAAAGCTGACCGCGGAAAAAACCACCGAGGCGCCGCAAAGCATGACCGCGGTGCAAGACTTGAAGGCCTATGGCGACTTCGCCCAGGCCCATGTCGACGGGTTGAAGAACCTGACCTCGTCCTTCGAGACGCTTTACGATTCGATGTCCGATTCGCAGAAGAAGGTCGCCGACCAGGTGTTCCAGAGCTACGGCCACAAGGGTTCGCCGTCGCGTAGCTAGCAGGGCCAGCGATCGCGTTCCGCGATCGTGACGCCAGACTTATGAGAGGAGGTCACCATGACCTACATCGTCGATACCACATCGAAACGCTACCGGCCGGCGAAGCTCGCGGCGGGGCTCGCGATCTCGGCCGTTCTCGTGCTCGGCACGTTCGTGGCGTCCGCCAGCGCGGACGAGCACCATCAGAAGGCCGGCGGTCACGCCGCTCACGGCGGCAATCACCGCGTCGCCGACTATCGCGGCGGTCACGATCGCGGCTGGGGCGGCGGCTGGGGCGGCGGCTATTACGATTCGCCTCCCGTCGTCTACGGCGCGCCCTATTACGATCCGCCGCCGGTGGTTTACGGTCCCGGCATCGGCATCGCCGTACCCGGCGTCGGCATCAGCATCTTTTAGCCGCTGAGCCTGATCCAAAACGCTAACGGCCGGCGGAAATGCCGGCCGTTTGCTATCGAGGCTCAACAACCTTTGGCGAATTCCTATTTCGCAAGCCGCTTGCGGATTGCCAGCAATTCCCGCCGTCGCTTGGCATTCGTTTTGGGATACGTCATTTCGAGTTCCTCAAGCGTATCGAGGACGATTCGGGACACGATCAGCCGAGCGTTCTCCTTGTCGTCCGCGGGCACGACATACCAGGGCGAGTCACGGGTGCTGGTCGCGCCAAGGCACTTCCCATAGGCCGTCATATAGTCCTTCCAGAACTTCCTCTCCTCGATGTCGGCCATGCTGAATTTCCAGTTTTTTTCCGGATCGTCGATGCGCGCGAGAAACCGCTTTCGTTGCTCCTCCTTCGAGAGATGCAGGAAGAATTTGACGATTCGGGTTCCGTTGGCGTGGAGGTGCCGTTCCAAATTCGAGATCGAACGATAGCGGTCGTGCCAGACGCTTTTGTCGTCGCGCGGCGCGTCCGGAAGCCCTTCCGTCCCGAGCAGCTCCGGATGCACGCGGACGATCAACACCTCCTCGTAATAGGATCGGTTGAAGATGCCGATCTGGCCGCGCTCAGGGAGATCGCGGGTCGTGCGCCAGAGAAAATCATGTTGCAGTTCCGTGGGGCTGGGATGTTTGTAGCTGAACACCTGGCAGCCTTGCGGATTGACTCCGGACATCACATGCCGGATCGCGCCATCCTTGCCGGCGGCGTCCATCGCCTGGAAGATCAGCAGGATAGCGTGGCTGTTGGATGCATAGAGAAGCTGCTGTTGCGAACTTAATTTCGCGACATGTTCGTGCAGCAGCGTTTGATATTCGTCCTTCGATTTGTACACCGGATCGACCTTGGTCGGCCATTCCTTGAGATCGACCTCGTCTCCTTCCCGGACGCGAAAATCCTTTGCGTCGATTTTCATCTTCATCCTTTCGCGGGCGCGTCCCGACGCGTTTTTAGACGATCTCGAGACGAGCGAATACTGGAACCTTCGCCAACTCCAAGACGAGTGCGAACAGTATCGCGGCGGCAAGGGTGCCCAACACGACCGCGATCGGCAAAGGCTTCATCAAGATGCCGCCTACGGCCAATGTCGAAGCGATCGCGATATCGGCGACGGACGAAGCGGCGAGCCAGATGCTGGGGCGGGTGGACCACAGGCGCGGGCGCCCCCGATTGGTATAGGTCGTCGCCTGATTGCCGAACACGATGAGGATAAAGGCCAAGGTCTGTAGCGCCGCGATGTCGAAACCCATGCGGTAGACGCCGAAACACAGGATCGCGGTGCAAAAGATCAGCTCGCCGAATCCCATGGCGATGCCCGCCATGGTCAGATTGCCGATGCGCCAGGCGTTCGGTGCCGGCGACGGCCGCACATTGTCGGTTGTCAGCGACATGCCGAGAAAGTCGCCGGTGATCATGATGAGGACCATCAGCAAGGGCGTCAGGATCGCGTGCCCGGTCATGATCAAGCCGACCGCCAGGAACAGCACCTGCACGATCTTCTTGGTGATGGAATTTAGCGTGTAAGTCAGGATGCGCTGGAAAATCACGCGGCCCTGCCGGACCGCGGCGACGACGCCGACGAGGCCGGGTTCGGTCAACACCATGCCCGCGGCCGATTTGGCGACATCGGTTGCGGTCGATACCGCGATCCCGATCTGGGCCTGACGCAGCGCCGGCGCGTCGTTCGCGCCGTCGCCGCACATGCCGACGGTGTGGCCGCCCTTCTGGAAGGCCTTGACGAGCTTGTATTTGTCCTCGGGCAGGACACCCGCGTAGACAGCGAATTGCTCGGGGTGGACGCTGTCGGGGATCGGGCCGGGCGGACAGACGGCGCCGTCGAGCCCCACGGCATGCGCCACGATGGCGGCGGTCGCGGGCGCGTCGCCGGTTACCATCACGGTGCGCACGCCCAGGCCACGCAATTCGGTGACGAGCGTGGCCGAGTCCGCGCGCGGCGGGTCGCTGAGCGCGATCAGCCCGATGAGCTTCATTGCGTTCGGCGGTCCGGCCGCGACCGCCAATACGCGGAAACCTTGTCCTTCAAGTTCCTTGTCGGCCGCCGCCGCGATCGGCGACGGTTGCGCCAGCGGGATGATCGAGGCAAAGGCGCCCTTCACGACGCGTTGCGTGCCGTTCGGGTCGCTTACGGTCGCCTCCGACATTTTCGTCGCCGGATCGAACGGCACGAACTTGACCAGCTTCGGCGCGTCGGAAACCGTCTTGCGCGCCGCGGCGGCACGAATTGCGCCATCAACCGGATCCTGTCCGCCATCCGAACTGGCTAGGGCGGCGAGTGCCAAAATATGCGCCTCGTCGCTGCCGGGCATGGCACGAACGGTTGTCACCGTCAGCGCGTTCCGGGTCAGCGTGCCGGTTTTATCGGCGCACAAGACCGCCATCGACGCCGCCTCGTCCACCGCCGAGAGACGGGTCGGCAGAACGTTCAACTTTGCCAAGGCCCGCGCGCCCAGCGCCGACGCCAAAGTGAAGGTCGCCGGCAGCGCGACCGGGATCGAGGCCAGGATCGCCGTCAAGACCAGAGGAACGATCTCGGCCAGCGTCAGTCCAATGAAATAGGCGTATGCCACCAGCAACATAATCAAGACGCCGTTGAAGATCGCGAGATTGCGCACCACGCGTAGAACCGCCCGCTGCTGGGTACTCGCGACGTGAGCGGTACGCACCAGCTCGGCGGGGCGGCCAAATTTGGTGCGCGCGCCGGTCGCAGTAACCTCGGCTAACGCCTCGCCGCGCCGCACCAGCGCGCCGGCATAGGTTTGCAGGCCCGCGCCGGCTTCGATCGGCACCGATTCTCCGGTAAGCATCGATTGATCGAGCAGGATCTCGCCGCCAGTAAGTTTCACATCGGCCGCGACCACGCCGCCAAGCGACAGCTTGATCACATCACCCGGCACCAGTTCGGCGGCGGGGATAGTCCTCCAGGCGCCGTCGCGCCGCACGGAGGCGTTGAGGGCGAGCCGGGACTTCAGCGCGGCAAGCGTTGCCTGGGCGCGGCTCTCCTGAAACAGGCCGAGCGCGGCATTGAACACCAGAAGACCGGCGATGATCGCGCCCTCGACATATTTGCCAAGCCCGACCTCAAGCACGATCGCGGCCTCGAGCATCCATGGCACCGGCGCCCAGAATTTCTCCAGCGCCATGCGCAATGGGTGCGCGTTGGTATCGGGCATCGCGTTAGGGCCGAACTTCTCTAGCCGGCGGCGCGCCTCGTCGCCGGTCAGGCCGGTCGGCGGATCGGCCTTGTCGGCATTCGCCGATTTGGCGCCCAACGCGCTTGCGGAGGGTGGCGGCGCAGTCACGGTCATGATTCTAACTTACGTTCGGCAAATCGCCGCCGGCCCGTCAACCATGAACAAGCCGCTGCCAACGGCACCGCTTACTTGTCCTCGGGTCGAATTCTGTTCCAAGCGTCCGCCAGTTCGCGGGAGGCCTTCTCGAAGGAGATCTTCGCGCTCTCCCAGCCTTCAATGCTCGCAGTCTGCAACTTCCGCGATTCAGCCTCCGTCTTGATCCAGGCCGCGTTCAGATCTTTCTCGGCGGCGTCGCCTTCCTTTTGCCCTTTGGCTTTCGCCTTCTCGCCGAAGTCTTGCAGCTTGTGCCGCCAATCCCGCATATGGTCCCGCGCCGTCCGAGCGTAAGTGTCCCGGTCCGCCGTCGAATCATTGGCGGCAGCCAACTGGATGGGCGTGTCCGACGAGATCGACGGACCGGCGGCGGCGGGCAAAGCGCCGACCAGCATGAATGGCGCGATGACGAGCGAAGCGGCGAGAATCTTCATGGCGATCTCCGTTGTTTCACGCGTCCGTTCCTATCGGTCAGTTTAACGATAATTGTCACCGGATCGCGTCGGCAGACTCGGAAACTACTTAGCTGCGGACTGATCCCATTCTCGCGCCCAATTCGACGCAGGGGACGTCAACTCCATCACGTCGGGGCGAGCAAATCGACGATTCAAATTTAGGTAGATTCCGAGCCTGACGCGACATGCCATGGCTCAATAGGGTTTGGCTCCGGTAGATGCCACAGCCTCACTACCGTTCCGTTTTTCCAAGAGAGGCGCCGAAATTCGGCGGTTGAAATGATGCGCTCTGCTCCACTTTCTGGCCTTGGAACCGAATTCGACGATTTTCTCTACGCGCCAATCAGCGAGGAAAGAAACGGAATGCTGCTCAGCGTTCTGTCCGCGATGGCGCGTTTGGATCTCGATCCCTGGCAGGAGGCCGCCACATTGGCACGTTTGCCGGGAGAGGCCGCGACGGCGAGACTAGCGTCATTGATTTCGGCACTACCGGACGAGCCATCGGCGCACCCAGACCCTCGGACGATCGCTGCCCGCCTGATCGCGCTTCTGCCGCGACCGTCCAATCTCAATATCTCTTCGCGTGCGACGCAGCCCGGCGCCGGCGCGGCGACCGATTCCCGGACCATCAAATTTGTGATCCTTTACATGATCTTCATGGCGTCCCTAATCGGGATTCAATCCGCCATAGCAAGCCGTCACCCACCGGCGCACAACGACGCGTCCCCAGCCTCCAGCACAGTCTCCCCACAGATTCCGCCGCCGAGCTCCGGCCGTTCACGAGGCGATGGGCTCGGGTGAAGGAGCCGCAATGACCGACGACGATATGCCCCCGTACGCGAAGGATCGATCCGAGCAGGCCAAGCCGGAACCGGCAAAGCCGCGGCAGGTGGACAATCAAACCCAGGAGAGCCAAACGAGTACGCCGGGTCAGCGCGCGACACCTGGACGGAGGCCACTGTTCCGCAACTGACGGCGCCTAGGCCGGCGATACGTCACACGGGTTTTGCCTTCTCGAACACCGTCGCGATGGCGGTTTTCGCCTGTTGCTGAATCTGCCGCAGGTGGTTTTCACTGCGGAAACTCTCGGCATAGATTTTGTAGACATCCTCCGTGCCGGACGGCCGCGCGGCGAACCATCCGTT
>JAATGI010000070.1 GCA_015654725.1 Rhodospirillales bacterium | reverse complement strand
GGCTGATCGAGCGCCGCCGGCGCGGGCTGCCGCCCGGCGTGGCCCAGCCGGCGCTCGGCTTCGCCGCCATGATCGCGGCCTCGTTCGCCGCGCTGTCGGCCCAGCACGATCCCGGCCACATGCCGCTGCTCGCCGGAATGACGCAGCCGCCCGACGTCGCCGAGGAAGCGCGGGTCGATCGCGCGGTCATCGCCCTCCACGCCGAGCATCCGGCGCTGGGGCGCGTGCTCGCCGCCGACAGCGTGGTCTCGCTCGATCCGCTCGGCTATCGGCGCGACGAAACCTTCTGGTCCGGCGAATCCGGGCCGGTGGACACGGTGCTCTCTTTCGCCGGCGACCGCGATGCCGTCGCGGCCGCCATCGCCCGCTCGGCGCTCGACCGCCGCTATGCGGTCATCGGCACGCCCCTGCGCGTTGCCAGCGACCGCGACCTGACCGCGAATCCCGGGCTCGGCGCTCTGCTTGATCCGGAGCGAGACGGGCGCTAGCGTGCGGGGCAAGCCGCGAGCCGCGATGCCGCCGGCCGAGACAGGGGGAAACATGCAGGACGATGCTGGCGCGCCAGGGACCGGTGAGGGCAAGACCGCCTACCTGATCTATATTCTCTATCTCTTCGGGCTGGTCTTCGGGATCACGGCCATCATCGGCCTGGTCATGGCCTATATCTATCGGGACGACGCGCAGGCTTGGCTGCGCACCCATTACCGCTTTCAAATCCGTACCTTCTGGATCGGGCTGGTTTACGTCGCGGTCGGAATCGTGACCGCGCCTGTCTTCATCGGCTATTTGGTGCTGCTGTTCTGGCTGATCTGGCTGGTGGTGCGGTGCGTCAAGGGCATCAAGCTGGTGGATGAGGGCCGCGCCCAAATCGATCCCGAAACCTGGTGGTTCTAGGGCGCGCGCCGCAGTCGGCGCAGCCGTCCGAAGCGCAACCGCGAATCCTTCTGACGGTCGCGCCGGCGCCGCCGGGACACATCGTCTTGTTCTGGCCGCCGGCGATCCTGTTGCTGGCGATCGCCTGTATCGGCGCCGAGCGCTGGCGGGCATGGTATGCGCTGATGCCCGACGCGGCGCGGGCCGTTCTGGCGCCGCCCTCCTGGCTCCCGGATCCGCTCGCCGCCATCGAGGCGAGTCTGTTTCTCGCCGGCCTCGTGGCGATCGTGGGCCGCAATTTCGATCTGTTCCGGCGCGTGTGGCGCGCCCTGCGGTCCGACGATTTCCACCATGCGCTCTACGCCGTCGCCGCCTTGGAAGCCCTCACCTTCGTGACGCGGGCATCGAGCCTCGGCTTCGACTATCAGCGTCTCTCGCTCGGCCCGTTCGGGCAGGAAACCGGGATTTTGAGCCGCCGCATTCTCGAGGTCGCGCTGTCGTATTTCACTCATCTCAATGGCGCGCTGTTCATTCTGTTTCACTTTCTCGCCGTGTTCATGCTGCTGACCTTGAGCCGGGCTTATTTGCGCCGGCGGGATGCCGCGGTGACCTTCTTGCCGTTTCTGAGCATCGCGACCTGCTCCTTCGCCATCTTCCAATTCCAGTATCCCGGCTATCCCGATGTCCTGGCCTTGAGCTTGGTGCTGTGCGCGGTGCTGGCCGAGCTCGGGATCGAGGCGCTGCTGGCGATTATCGTGCTGGCGCTATTGACCCATGAGGCGCTGGCGGCGGCGTTGCTGTTGCCGCTGCTGGCGCCGCTGCCGCGCCGGTTCTGGCCGATCCTGGCGCTGCCCTTCGCGCTCTATTTCCTGCTCTGGGCCGCGGATTTCGGCTTCGATTTCGGCGCCGCTTGGCGGGCGCAGATGCATTACCAGGGTCTGTCCGGGCCCGAGGCGGTCGCCACCCGGCCCGGCACCGTTCTGTTCGGCATTCTCGCCGCCAACAAGCTGCTCTTGCTCGCGATCGCGGCCCAGCTCGTTTATGTCGCGCGCGGGTTCGGCGCCGCCGCCGCCGCGCGGCTCGCGGCGCCGCTCGCCGCCGTCGCCGTCATGTGCGTGCTGTCCTACGACACCTCGCGCATGGTCGAGGTCGGGTTCCTGACCTTGCTGGTGTCCTGGAGCGGCTGCCTCCGGCGCTGGCCGCCGCGCTTCGCGACCGCGATCGCGATCGCCAATCTGTTGCTGCCGAGCCTCTATGTCTCGCCGTATTTCAGTCGCCCGCTCGGCATCATCTGGCCGCCCGGGCTATACTCGACCTATCACCTGTTCCGCGCCGACACCGACTGAACGCCGCACCAGCCGCCGGTTCACTTGGAATCGCTTGCTGCTTGTCTCCTCCTTCAAGGGAGGACGGGTAAACGGCAATCGATCCCGAATGAACGGAAACTGGTCTAAGCCGCCGGGGTTGGGCGCGGCCCGCGAACGCGCTACCCTAGGCGCATGACCGATACCACCGACCGCAACGCGCTCGGCGCCGAAACCAGTCCTTATCTGCTTCAGCACAAGGACAATCCGGTGCATTGGCAGGCTTGGAGCGAGGCGACGCTGGCGGCGGCGCGCGCCCAGGACAAGCCGATCCTCTTGTCGATCGGCTATGCCGCCTGCCATTGGTGCCACGTCATGGCGCATGAAAGCTTCGAGCGCCCCGACATCGCCGCGCTGATGAACGCGGATTTCGTCAACATCAAGGTCGATCGCGAAGAGCGGCCCGATCTCGACGCCATCTATATGCACGCGCTGCAAGCCTTGGGCGAGCAGGGCGGCTGGCCCCTGACCATGTTCCTGACGCCGGCGGGCGAACCATTTTGGGGCGGCACTTATTTCCCGCCCGAGCCACGTTACGGCCGGCCGAGTTTTCCGCAGGTGCTGGCCGCGATCGCCAAGGCCTATCGCGACGAAGCCGGCACCGTCGCCAAGCACGCCGCGGCACTCAAGGAGACGCTGGCGAAATTGGGCGAGCCGCAAGGCGGCGACGGCGTGCCGCTGGCACTGCTCGATCAGGCGGCGACGCGTCTCGTGGCCGCCATCGATTCGGTTCATGGCGGTTTCGGCGACGCGCCCAAATTCCCGCAAGTGCCGCTTCTCGAAACCGTTTGGCGCGGCTTCAAGCGCCTGAAGCAAGCGGCGATGCGCGACGCGGTGACGCTGACGCTCGACCATGTCTGCCAGGGCGGCATCTATGATCATCTCGGCGGCGGCTTCGCCCGCTATTCGACCGACGCGCGCTGGCTGGCGCCGCATTTCGAGAAAATGCTCTACGACAACGCGCTTCTGATCGAGCTGCTGACGCTGGCCTGGCAGGAAACGCGGAAGCCGCTTTACGCCGAGCGCGTCGCCGAGACGGTGGGTTGGCTCGCGCGCGAAATGCGCCAGCCCGGCGGCGGTTTTTCCTCGAGCCTCGATGCCGATAGCGAGCATGAGGAAGGCAAGTTCTACGTCTGGAGCGCCGACGAGATCGATGACGCGCTGGCGGGCCACGCGCCACGCTTCAAGCAATTTTACGATGTGACGCCGGGCGGCAATTGGGAGGGACACACCATCCTCAACCGCCTCCACCATATCGAGCGCGCCGACGAAGAGACCGAACGCGAATTGGTGGAATGCCGCACGATCCTGTTCGCGCGCCGCGCGCCGCGCGTACGGCCTGGCCTCGACGACAAGGTGCTGGCCGATTGGAACGGGCTGGCGATCGCCGCGCTCGCCACCGCCGGCCGCGTCTTCGACCGCGCCGATTGGCTGGCGCTGGCCCACGACGCCTTCCAATTCGTTCAGCGCGACATGGAGCGCGACGGACGCCTCTATCATTCGTGGCGCGAAGGCCGGGCGAAAAACACCGCCCTCATCGACGATTACGCCGACATGGCGCGCGCGGCGCTAGCGCTCCACGAATCCCTCGGCGATGACGCTTACCTCGATCAAGCCCGGCGCTGGGTCGCCACCGCCGACCGGTTTTATTGGGACCGGGATAAAGGCGGCTATTTCTTCACGGCGTCCGATGCCGAGGCGCTGATCGCGCGCGCCAAGCCGGGGCATGATTCGCCCAACCCGTCCGGCAACGGCACCATGGTCGGCGTATTGGCGCGGCTTTACTACTTCACTGGCGACGCCGCCTATCGCGAACGCGCGGAGACCATTCTCCGCGTCTTCGCCGGCGAAGTGAGGCGCAATGTCTATGGCTTCGGCGCGCTGTTGAACGGCGCCGATCTGTTGCAACGCGGCGTGCAGGTCGTGGTCCGTGGCCGGCGCGGCGAGACCGATACCGACGCTTTGCTCACCGCCGTCAATTCGGTGTCGCTGCCCAACCTGGTCTTGCAGGTGGTGGCGCCCGAGGCGGCGCTGCCGCCCGATCACCCCGCCGCCGTCAAGGCCCAGGTGAAGGGCCGCGCCACCGCTTATGTCTGCGAGGGGCCGGTCTGTTCCCTGCCGCTCGGCGAGCCGGCGGCGCTTGAGGCGGATTTACGCGGGCGCTGACATGCCGCGCCTGTCCTTCGAGACGCCCGTCGGCCGCGTCACGCTGTTCGAGGAAGACGGCGCGATCGCCGCGCTCGATTGGGGCGGCAAGAATCGGAGCAGGGGCACGTCGAGTCGGTTGCTGCTCGAAGGCAAGCGCCAGATCGCGGCCTATTTCGCCGGCAAGCGCAGGGATTTCGAGTTGCCGCTCGAACCGCGCGGCTCAAAGACCGACCGCGCGATCTGGCAAGCGATGGCCGAGATTCCGTTCGGCCAAACCCGCACCTATGGCGACATCGCCAAGGAACTGAGCGTCAGCGCCCGCGCCGTCGGCCAGGCCTGCGCGCGCAACCCGATACCGATCCTGTTGCCCTGTCACCGCGTGGTTGGGGCCGCCGATCTCGGCGGCTTCAGCGCGCCCGGCGGCGTCGAATGGAAAAGCCGACTGTTGCGCCATGAAGGCGCGCTATTGTTATAAGGTGAAATTGCGGAGGAAGCATCGTGATCACGGTTCATCATCTCAACAATTCGCGCTCGCAGCGCGTGCTCTGGCTGCTGGAGGAATTAGGGCTCGATTACGAGATCAAATTCTATCAGCGCCAGCCCAACATGCTCGCGCCCGCTTCCTTGCGCGCGGTGCATCCGCTGGGCAAGTCGCCGGTCATTATCGATGGCGAGAACACGCTCGCCGAGACCGGCGCCATTATCGAGTATTTGATCGAAGGTTATGGCCGGGGACGGCTGATCCCGCCGCCCGACACCAAGGCGCGCCTCGCCTATACCTATTGGCTGCATTACGCCGAGGGTTCGCTGATGCCGCCCTTGTTGTTGCGGCTGGTCGTGGGCCGCATCGCCTCGGCGCCGATGCCGTTCTTCGCCAAGCCGATCGCCAAGCGCATCGCCGCGACCTTGGGCGACGGTTATGTCAACCCGCAATTGACGCTGCATTTCGACTTCATTGAGGGCGAGCTCGGTAAGAGCGCATGGTTCGCCGGCGATCAATTCACCGCCGCCGACGTAATGATGAGCTACCCCTTGGAAGCCGCGGCCGCGCGCGCCGGCCTGGATCTCAGCCGGCCCAAGATCATGGCCTGGCTCGATACCATCCAGGCGCGGCCCGCCTACAAACGCGCGCTCGATAAAGGCGTCGAGCGATAATCGGGAGGATGCGATGAAAGAAATCGAGGGCAAGACCGCCTTCATCACCGGCGGCGCCAGCGGAATCGGGTTCGGCATGGCCCGCGCCTTTTTGCGCGCCGGCATGAAGGTAGTGATGGCCGATATCCGCCAGGACCATCTCGACGAAGCGGCGGCGGCGCTCAAGGGCTCGAACCTGCCGCATCATTTCATCAAGCTCGACGTCACCGACCGCGCGGCGATGGCGCGCGCCGCCGACGAGGTCGAACGCGTTTTCGGCAAGGTCCATGTCGTGTGCAACAACGCCGGCGTCGGCGCCAACGCGCCCATGGACGAGGCCGATTACGAGGATTGGGACTGGGTGATGGGCGTCAATCTCGGCGGCGTCGTCAACGGCGTCAAAACCTTCGTGCCGCGCATCAAGGCGCATGGCGAAGGCGGCCATATCGTCAACACCTCCTCGATGGCCGGCCTCATTCCGCTCACCGCGACGGGCGGGATTTACGCCGCATCGAAATTCGCGGTGCGCGGCTTGACCGATTCGCTGCGCCTCGCTTTGGGGCAATACCGGATCGGCGTCTCGGTGCTGTGCCCCGGCCTCGTCCACACCAACATCATGGACGGGGAGAAATCGCGGCCCGAGCATTTGAAATCCAAGACCGCGCATCCGCCGCGCCATGTCGGTGCCTCCTCGGCGAATGCCGGCATGGACCCGTTGGAAATGGGCGAGCGCGTGTTGCGCGGCATCAAACGCAACGACGCCTATATCCTCACCCATGGCGAGTTCAAGGACGAGGTCGCCGGCCTCTTCACCGACATCCTCGCCTCGTTCCCGGCGGACGATAAGATCGATCCCGGCCGGCTCGAATTCGAAAACCGCCGCCGCGCCCTGACCGAGGAAGCGAAGGCGGCCGCGAAGCGATTGGGGGAGACCGAGTAGGTTCGGTGATCGTTTTCATCCAGCACGCGCGCGCGTCGATTGACGAACGCAGAATTAAAGAGGAGTGGGTCCGGCGGGTGCTCGCTGCGCCGGAATGGATCGAAGCGGACAAAACCTATCCCGACCGGATGTTGGCGTTTGCGCGCATACCGGAATTCGGCAATCGGCTGTTGCGTGTGGTATACTCCGAAGTTGCGAACGAGAAGCGTGTCATAACGGCTTTTTTCGATCGCGGTAGGGCTAAATTGAGGCGAGGTCCATGAAGATTCGTTTCGACCGTTCGGACGACGCGCTTTATATCCGGCTCGATGATGCGCCGATCGTCGAGTCGGAAGAAGTCCGTCCCGGCCTGGTGCTGGATTTCGATGCCCAGAACCGCGTCGTCGGCATTGAAGTGCTGGATGTGCAAGAAAAGCTCCCCGATGCCCAGCTCGCGCAAATGAATTTCGAAGTCGCTTGAAGCGCGTTATCTCCTCTCGGTCTGGCAGAGGAGGATTATAGGCGCTGATGCTCTTCGCCCTCGCTTCCAGCTTTGTCACGCTGTTCGTCGTGCTCGATCCGGTCGGCGTCGCCGTGATCGCGGGCAGCCTGACGCGCGGCATGTCGGCGGAGCCGCGGCGCTCGATCGCCTGGCGCGCCACCGCGGTCGCGGCGATTCTGATGCTCGTCTTCGCCTTTGCCGGCGCTGCCCTCCTGCAGGCGCTCGGCATTTCGCTGCCGGCGCTTAGGATCGCGGGCGGCATTCTCTTGTTCCTGTTGTCGATCGACATGGTGTTCGCGCGGCCGTCCGGTATCCGCAGCCCGACCGGGCCGGAGCAGGCCGAGGCGAGCCAGCGCCACGACATCGCGGTGTTTCCGCTGGCCTTTCCGCTATTGTCGGGGCCGGGCGCGCTGACCTCGATCGTGCTGTTGATGGAACGCGCGGCGACACCCGCCGACGCGGCCTTGGTGATCGCGGCGCTGGCGGCGGTGCTGGCGCTGGCGTTGTTGGGCTTGCTCTACGCCGACCGGGTGACGCGGCTCATGGGTGTCACCGGCGCCAATGTCGTGAGCCGCGTCCTCGGCATCATCCTCGCGGCGCTTGCCGCCCAGTTCGTGCTCGACGGACTGGCGCAGGGCTGGCCGCGGTCTTGAAAAGGCTCACGCGGAAACCGCTACTCAATCCGCGTGCCGCCGTTCCGAATCAGAGGAGAACTTCCGCCATCTGAACCACCGGGGTGATGTCGGTGTAGTTGGGTACATCGGCCGCCACCTTGGCGCCGCTCGCCTGCATGCGCGCGGCGAACGCCTCGGGCGAAGCGATCTCGGCCGTGGCGATGCACAAATAGACGGGGGCAGAACCGTCCGGACCCGGCAGGCCCTTGCTGACTTTGAACCCGCCGCCGCCCAGGCCGAAGGCCTCGTTGGCGAACGGAATATGTTTCTTGATGTAATAATCGAAATCGAACTTGGCCCCGTTCTTGTTGGGGTAAAGCACCGTACAGCGAAGCATGTTGACCTCCCATTCGCGGAATGCGGTGACACTATAGCCGATTCGTGACAGAAGGGCGCCGCTTCTATCCAGGGGCCGCCGCGTGCCGCTCGAATCTCCCCGCCATCGCCGGGTGCTGGTGATCTTCAACCCGGTCGCGGGCTGGCGCCGGCGCCGCTTCCTGCGCCGCGTGCTCGCCGCCCTGCAAGCTCGCGGCTGCGCCGTCACTTTGCGCGAGACCGGCGCGCGCGGCGACGCCGAGGCGTTGGCGCGGGCGAGCGATCCCGCTCGCTTCGATCTCGTGGTCGCGGCCGGCGGCGACGGCACCATCAACGAAGTCATCAACGGCTTGAGGGACAGCGTTCTGCCCTTGGCGCTGATTCCGCTCGGCACCGCGAATGTGCTTGCGGGCGAGATCGGGTTGCGCCGGCGCGCGCGCGAGCTGGCCGAGGCCATCGCCGCCGGCACGGCGCATCCGGTCTATCTCGGACAGGCCAATGACCGCCGCTTCGCCATGATGGTCGGCGTCGGGATCGATGCCCGCATCGTCGAGAGCATCGATCTGCGCTTGAAGCGCATCGCCGGCAAGCTCGCCTATGTGGCGAGCGCCGTGAGCGCGCTGTGGCGTTACCGGGCGGCGCGTTACGAGCTCGAGATCGATGGCCGGCGCTATCAAGTCGCGGCGGCGGTGATCGCCAACGGCCACTATTATGGCGGGCGATTCGTGCTCGCCCGCGACGCGCGCCTGACCGAGCCGTCGCTTCAAGTCGTGCTGTTGGAGCGGCCCGGGCGTTGGAACGTGCTGCGCTACGCGGTGGCGATCGCGCGGGGGCGGCTCGACCGGCTTAAGGATGTCCGCGTCATCGAGGCGCGCCGGGTCGTGGTCTCCGGTCCCGCGGGCGAGGCGGTGCAGGCCGATGGCGATCTCGCCGCGATGTTGCCGCTTTTGGTGGGACTGGCCGAACGGCCCTTGGCGTTGGTGGGCGCGGCGCTCGACTAGCCGATTGTGTCCGGCGCGACACAGTCGGCGAAATTTCGACGATATATTCACGAATTAATTTGAAACCAACGCGGTACCGGCGCGTTACATTTGTCGTCATGATTCGCAGTCTTTATTTCTTCGATCCGGTCGCCGCCGTTTATGCCGCTCTCGCCAGGACGCGATTGGCCTTGGCCGGATTGCATCGGGTCTCGGCCGGCCACGATCTCGGCCGGATCGTCTTCCTTTCGGGCGCCGGCCTCTCCCTGGTCGCCATCGCCGGGATCGCGCTCGGCGCCTATTTCGCCGGCACCGCGCCACGCCTGCCGGCTTCGGCGGCGGCGCTGGAAATACTGGCGCCGCCAAACGATCACTGGCCGCCACCGGTCAAATCCGTGGCGGTGGCGACGCGGGTGGCGCGCACCGATGTCGCCTCGGCCGCCCCGGTGCTGCCCAGCGCCGGCGACCCGCCGCCGATCGACGCCCGCGAATTGCCGCCGCTGAACCGCTAGGCGATCACCACCGTCTTGATATTGACGAATTCCTTGATGCCGTAGGCTGAAAGCTCGCGGCCATAGCCCTAATCTTTCACCCCGCCGAAGGGCAGGCGCGGGTCGGAGCGCACCGCGTCATTGATAAACACGGTGCCGCTCTCGATCCGTTCGATGGCGAGCTTTTCCGCGCGCGCCAGATCGCGGGTGATGATCGCGCCGCCCAGCCCGAAGGCCGAATCGTTGGCGGCGGCGATGGCGGCTTCCTCATCCTTGACCGGGATGATCGCCGCGACCGGGCCAAACAGTTCCTCGTCATAAGCCGGCATGCCCGGCCTGACCCCGGTCAGGACCGTGGGCGGATAGAAGGCGCCGGCATTGTTGGGGATCGCGCCGCCCAACAGGCATTGTGCGCCCTTGGCGATGCTGTCCTGGACTTGGCGGTGGAGTTCGTCGCGAAGATCATGGCGCGCCTGCGGCCCGACCTCGTTGGCCTCGTCCAACGGATCGCCCATCTTGACCGCGCTCATGCGCTTGACGAATTCGTCCTCGAACGGGCGGCGCAGCTTGTCGGTGACGATGAAGCGCTTGGCGGCGATGCAGCTCTGGCCGGAATTGACGATCCGGCCCTTGGTCGAAACCGCGGCGGCAAGCGTCACGTCGGCGTCGTCGAGAATGACATAGGCGTCGCTGCCGCCCAGCTCCAACACGGTTTTCTTGAGCATGGCGCCGGCCTTGGCCGCGACCGCGCGGCCCGCCGCGGTCGAGCCGGTGAGGGTGACGCCCCGCACCAGCGGATGCTCGATCACGGCATCGACCGCCTTGCTGCCGATCAGCAGGGTGCGGAACAAGCCGGCGGGGAAGCCGGCTTCCGAGAAAACCTTTTCGATGGCGAGGGCGCAGCCCGGCACGTTCGAGGCGTGTTTCAGCACCATCGCGTTCCCGGCCATCAACCCGGGTGCCGCGGCGCGGAACACCTGCCAGAACGGGAAATTCCACGGCATCACCGCCAGGATCACGCCCAAGGGCTGAAACGCGATCAGGCTTTTCCGCGCCTCGGTCGGCACGATCTCGGGCGCCAGGAATTGTTCCGCGTGCTCGGCGTAATAGTCGCAGCCGAGCGCCGATTTATTGGCCTCGGCGGCGCCGTCCTTGATCGGCTTGCCCATTTCCTCGGCCATGAGCCGGCCGTAATCCCGCGCGTTGGCGCGCAAGATCGCGCCCGCGCGTCGCATCAACCCGGCGCGATGCGCGAAGCTGGTGCCGCGCCACGATAGAAACGCCTCATGGGCGCGGGCGACGGCGCGGCTTACCTCGGCGGCGGGCATTTCGTCGTAAGCGGCGATGCGCTTGCCGGTGGTGGGATTGATGGCTTCGATCATGGCGGCCTCCTCATGCCCCGCTTTTACAACAATCTCACGCGGATGTGACGGCCAGTCATTCGCGGCCGGCGGGGCGCCATGCTACAAGGCCGCGGCTTTGACCATCGGGAGGAAGACATGAGGCAGGCAAAACTCGTCATCGTGGCATTACTGGCGTTGGCGGCGGTGCCGGCCTTGGCGCAGGACAAGCCGCCGCCGGGGCCGCCGGTCGTGGTGCGCGGCACCATCGAGAAAGCCGACATGGGAACGCTGGTAGTGAAGACCGGAATGGGCGACCAGACCGTGGCGCTGAGCCCCGATACCAGGATCAGCGGCGTCGCCGCGCGCATGCTGTCGGACATCAAACCGAACGATTTCATCGGCGTCACCGCGGTGCCGGGCAAGGACGGCAAGCAGCACGCCACCGAGGTCCATATCTTCCCCGACGCCATGCGCGGCGTCGGCGAAGGCCATCGTCCGATCGACCCGGGCGCGGGCAGCAGCATGACCAACGCCGCGGTCAGCGGAATGGTCGATAGCGCGGACGGCAAGACCTTCAATCTCGGCTACAAGAACAAAGACGGCAGCATGGGCACGTTCGAGGTCGTGATCGATCCCGCGACGCCGATCGTGATTTTCGTGCCCGGCGATCAGAGCCTGTTCAAGCCCGGCGCCGCCATTGTCGCCTTCGCTCGGAAGAATCCCGACGGCAGCTTCGCCGCGCTCGCCATCACCGCGGAAAAGGACGGCGTCAAGCCGCCGATGTGAACCAGAGGACAGGGATCAGGGATCGGAGGTCGGAAGAATCCGATACTTGATCCCTGAATTCAGCTCGCCGAGTTCCCGTCGCTGCAGGCGCTGAACTCAACCAGGCCCGAGGTGCGATAGAACAGGCAGGCGCGGGTGGTGTGGGCGTCGCCCTCGCCGTCGTGATAATCGAGCCGGCCGACGATCCACATCGTGTCGCGGCCATCCTTGATGCGCTGGACTTCGTCCGGCGTCATCACATTGTCGCGCACCGACAGTTTGTAGGTAACGACGCCGTTGGGCAGTACCACGCTCCTGACGCAGCTGGCGCAGGGATCGTTCAACAGCGCCGGCGGCGCGTCGATCGGCGAGATATAGACCAGGAACAGGCCCTGAACGTCGTCCGACGGCGTGCGCCCGGAATTACGCACCCGGACCTCGATATTAAGCGGCTGGTTGGCCTGGATCGGTCCGGTTTCGACGGTCTCGACCCCGACCCACGGCCGGATCGTGGTGACCAGCGACTGATTGGTGATTTCGTTGGCCTGGGTGGCGGCGTCGGCGAGCCGCTGGGTCGCGCCCGCGACTTGCGCGTTCTGCGCCACGGTCGATTGCAGCGCCGCGATCTGGCCCTGCAACAGATTGAGCTGCCACGCCAGCAGCCCGCCACCGATAATGCCGAGCAAAAAGATCAGCGCCGCCAGCCAGCCGAGGCCGGGATTGCGCACGGT
>JAATGI010000035.1 GCA_015654725.1 Rhodospirillales bacterium | reverse complement strand
GCGGCCGTTCTCGGCGATCGCCACCATGATCAGGCCGATGAGGGCCAGGCCGAGCGACACGCGCAAGCCGACCTGCGGCGAGGCCATGAATTCGGCCACGGTCGAAAGCTGGGTCGAACCGGCGATCAGCGCCAGCGTGAACACGATCATGATCATCGCCGGCTCGGCGAGCGAGGCGATCATCACCTCGCGGCTCGCCCCGATGCCGCCGAAACTGGTGCCGACATCCATGCCGGCAAGCGCGAGGAAAAAGCGCGCGCTGCCGAGAAGGGCGATGATCGCGATTAGGTCGGCGGACCAACTGAACATCAGACCGGTGGCGAAGGTCGGCACCAGGGACGCGGCTACCCAAATGGTCGCGAATACCAGGTAAGGTGTTACGCGAAACAGCCAGCTCGCGTTGTCGGCCAGGATGACTTCCTTGCGCAGAAGTCGCAGCAGGTCGCGATAGGGTTGCGACACCGGCGGTCCCCGGCGCCGCGTGAGCCGCGCCTTGAGTTTGCGCACGATTCCGGTGAGCAGCGGCGCCAGCGCCAGCACCAGCAGCATCTGCGCGCCTTGGACGGCGAGATCGGCGATCACGGCCATATCGCCAGCACCAGCAGGAGCAGGATCAGCGCCACCATCACGAAACTCAGATAACGCCGGATGGTCAGGAATTGCATAATGTTGAGCCGGTCGGCGGCGAAGCCGACCGCGCCGGCAACGGGCGCGTAGAACGCGTCCCAAACCGGATCGCGCATCGTGACATCGAGCCGCGTCGCCTGGAGATCGCCTGGCGGCGGCATCTCGACCCGCTCGCGCGCCTGAAAGACCAAGGTTCCGAACACGCGCCGGATCGGCTGGGCGAAACTCGCGGCGCTGTATTGCGTCGCCGGACTCGGATCGGGATAGCCGCAATCCCAGGCCGGGCCTCGGCGCACGGCGCGCGACGCCAACCGGTGAATCGCATAGGCGGCGAGCGAGCCTGAAATCGCGATGAATAGGAAAACCAGGAGGCCGTTATAGGAACTGCGGCTGGCCGTAATCGGGATGATGGACAGCCAAGGCACCGACGCCTGGGACGGCATCTGGCCGGCCACCAGCTCTCGCGTCACCGGTGCCAGCGCGTCGATGACGAAGCCCGGCAGAATGCCCGCGAGCAGACACAGGCCCGCGAGCAGGAACATCGCCTGACGCGAAAACCGGTCGGTCTCGATCGCCGTCTCGGCCGCCTTGGTTCGCGGCCGGCCGAGGAAAGTAATTCCGAACGCCTTGACGAAACACGCCGCCGCCAGCGCCGCCGACAAGGCCAGCAAGGTTCCGACCGCCGGGATCATGATGCGCAGGCCCCATTGCGGCAACGCCGGGCTGATCAGAATCGCTTGGAAGGTGAGCCATTCGGAAACGAAGCCGTTGAGCGGCGGCAAGGCGGAGATCGCGACGCAACCGACCAGGAAGGCGAAGGCGGTGCGCGGCATGCGATGAATGAGGCCGCCGAGCTTTTCCATGTCGCGCTCACCGGTCGCGCTAAGCACCGAACCGGCGCCCAGGAACAACAGACTCTTGAACAGCGAATGATTGAGGACATGGAACAACGCGGCGGTGAGCGCCAGCGCCGCCGCCAAGACCATGCCATTCACCCGGAAGGCCATCGTTAGCCCCAGGCCGATGAAGATGATGCCGATATTCTCGACCGTGTGATAGGCGAGCAGCCGCTTGAGATCGTGCTGCATCAACGCGTAGAGCACGCCGAGCACGGCGGTGACGCCGCCAACGCCGAGCACGACCATGCTGCCTTCCCAGGTAGGCGCGCCCAGGAGATCGAACACCAGCCGCATGAAGGCATAGACCGCGACTTTGGTCATGACGCCGCTCATCAATGCCGAGACATGACTCGGCGCCGCCGGATGGGCAAGCGGTAGCCAGACATGAAGCGGCACCAGCCCGGCCTTCGAACCGGCGCCCAACAGAGCGAGCGTCAGCACCAAACCCGCCGTCACCGGCGGGTGAACCCCGCCGCGGATCGCGGCGAAGGCGTAGCCGCCTTCCGGCCCCGCGAGGAGGCCGAACGCGAGCAGCAAGGCGAGGGTGCCGAAGCTCGCCATCATCAAATAGATGTAGCCGGCGCGGGCATTGTCGCGCTCGCGGTGATGCGCCATCACCAGCGCCCAGGACGAGAGCGACATGAATTCCCAGGAGAACAGGAAGGTGTAGGCGTCGTCCGCCACGACCACGAGATTCATGCCGGCGAGGAACGCGGGGAAGAATGGCAGCACGCGCAAGCGCGCAGGTTCATGCTCACCATAACCGATACCGTAAAGGCTGGCCCCCGCGCCGCCCAGATTGACCACGATGAGGAAAAAGGCGCCGAGCGCGTCGATCCGGAAATGCGCGCCGATCCAGGGGATGCCGAGCGGCAGCGCGATGGCGGGCGTGCCGGTGGGATCGCCGATCAGCGCATAAAGCGCGGCGCCGAGTGCCGCCGCCGACGCGGCCAGGCTCGCGCCATAGACGAGGCGCGATCCGCCGCGCCATCGTCCGGCCGCGACCGCCAGGCCCGCGATGCCGAGCAGAACGGCAACGCAAATCAACTCCACCAGCAACGGCATTTAGGTCTTCAACCTGACGCCGCGACCGCCGCTCGGACTGGCGGCGCCGTCGCCGATGAGTTCGATGCCGCCCGCATTGATGGCGCCGACCAGTTTCATCAGCGAATCGACATTGCCGCGGATGACGCCGTCGCTTGCTTCCATGCGCTGAATGGTCGGAACCGAAAGGCCCGACAGTTCGGCCAGCTTACGTTGGTCGATGTCGAGAAGAGCGCGAGCGGCTCGAAGCTGGCCCGCCGAGATCATGTTTTAGATATAATAAATCATATAGAATAATACGATTTATAATGATTAAACATAATAGCCCGGAAATTCAACACGTTTTTCCATGGGACTGCGTCGGTAGCGGCTGGCTGACTGCCTCGATGCAAGAGCCGTCCCCGAACGGTCGTTCCGCCAGCCCTCCGACTTTGCACAGGCCGTCGAACACCGGCCATGAAATACGCACCCCGCCTCGATAAGCGGAGAATGGCAACGCTTTCCAACGACGGGCGCGTGCACCAATTGTGATCGAAACCTGATCCGCGTTATTTGCCGTTGTGTTGCCGTCGCGGTGCCGGTTATGGAGGGGCTTGCCGCCGCAAAAGCGCGCGGGGACGTCGCGGCATCCGCCCTGCTTCGTTGAATTTTCGAACCCCGCCATCGGGTCATCTCCGGGGAGCCTGCGAACGTGTGGTTGGTACGAATTGCGCTGAGCCGGCCCTACACTTTCATTGTGCTGGCCTTGGCGATTCTCATCATCAGCCCGCTGGTCATTCTGCGGACGCCCACCGACATCTTTCCGAACATCAATATTCCGGTCATTGCCGTGGCCTGGAATTACACCGGGCTGAACGCGGAGGAAATGGAAGGCCGAATCACCTCGGTCTTCGAGCGCAGCCTGACCACGACGGTCGACAATATCGAGCATATCGAATCGACCACGCTCAACGGCACGTCGATCGTCAAGGTTTTCCTGCAGCCGACGGCCAGCCTGGATACGGCCAACGCCCAGATCACCGCGGTTTCGCAGACCATGTTGCGAAATCTTCCGTCCGGCATGCAGCCGCCGTTGATCATCAACTATAGCGCGTCGAGCGTGCCGATTCTGCAGCTCGGCCTGTCCGGCAAGGGGCTTTCCGAGCCGCAGCTCAACGATTTGGCGGTGAATTTCCTGCGTCCGCAGCTGGTGACCGTTTCCGGCGCGGTGATTCCCTATCCGTTTGGCGGCAAGCAACGCCAGATGATGATCTATCTCAATCCCCGGCTGATGCAGGCCAACGGTCTGGCGCCGCTCGACGTGCTGAACGCGGTGACCACCCAGAATCTGGTGCTGCCCTCGGGAACGGCGAAAATCGGCGGTTTCGAATATGACGTGCGCTTGAACGGCGCACCGCGGACGGTCGAGGAGCTGAACACTCTGCCGATCAAGACGGTGGGCAATTCGACGGTGTATCTGCGCGACGTGGGGACCGTCAGCGACGGGTTCACCCCGCAGACCAATATCGTGCGCCAGGATGGCCAGCGCGGCGTGCTGGTCAGCATCCTGAAGGCCGGCACCGCCTCGACCATCGATGTGGTCAAGGGCATCCGCCAATCCCTGGTGCGCGCCGCCCAGACCTTGCCCCAGGATTTGAAGATCGCGCCGCTGGCCGACCAGTCGATCTTCGTCAGCGCGGCGGTGAGCGGCGTCATTCGCGAAGCCGTCATCGCCACCGCCCTGACCGCCCTGATGATCCTGATCTTCCTGGGCAGCTGGCGCAGCACCATCATCATCGCGGTGTCGATTCCGCTGTCGATCCTGGGCGCCGTCATCGTGCTCGGCTTCCTGGGCGAGACCATCAACATC
>JAATGI010000096.1 GCA_015654725.1 Rhodospirillales bacterium | reverse complement strand
CATCGCCGATTTCGAGGTCGCGGAGGAAATGATCAAGCATTTCATCCGCAAGGTGCATAACCGGCGCAGCTTTGCCAGCCCGCAAGTCATTGTTTGCGTGCCCTCTGGGTCGACCGCGGTGGAGCGTCGCGCGATTCAGGAATCGGCGGAGAGCGCCGGGGCGCGCCGCGTCTATCTGATCGAGGAGCCGATGGCGGCCGCGATCGGCGCAGGACTGCCGATCACCGAACCGACCGGCTCGATGGTGGTCGATATCGGCGGCGGCACCACCGAGGACGCGGTGCTGTCGTTGAGCGGCATCGTCTATTCGCGCTCGGTGCGGGTGGGCGGTTACAAGATGGACGAGGCCATCATCGCCTATATCCGCCGCAACCATAATCTGCTGGTGGGCGAGTCGTCGGCGGAGCGCATCAAGAAGGAGATCGGCTCCGCCTGCCTGCCCCAGGACGGGGAAGGGCGGGTGATGGAAATCAAGGGCCGCGATTTGATGAACGGCGTGCCCAAGGAAATCGTCATCAGCGAGCGCCAGATCGCCGAAAGCTTGGCCGAACCGGTCAGCGCCATCATCGAGGCGGTCAAGGTGGCGCTCGAACACACGGCGCCCGAACTCGCGGCCGACATTGTCGATAAAGGCATCGTGCTGACCGGCGGCGGGGCGCTCCTCGGCAACATGGATTATGTCCTGCGCTATTCGACCGGCCTGCCGGTCTCGATCGCGGACGATCCGCTGACCTGCGTGGCGCTCGGCACCGGACGCGCGCTGGAAGAGAAAAATTTAAAAAACGTTCTGATTAGCATGTACTAACGCCCGCCCCCGGGGTTATGAGAGTAGGCGCATCCGGTCGCGGTCCGGAATAGCTTTGGGGTAGATGTTGCGCGAGCGCGCTAACATCATTTCCGTCACCAACGCGCAGGCCCGTTTGGCTGCGCGGCGCTTGGCCGTCCCGTTCCTGATCGTGTTGTCCTTGCTCCTGATCGTTCTCGGCAAGGCCGACGCCGTGCTGTTCGAACGCATCCGTGTCGAAGCCGCCGACCGGATCGCGCCGGTACTGGCGGTGCTGTCGCAGCCGGCGGCTGCGGTGTCCGCGGGCGCGCGTCATATCAGGGGGTTGCTCGATCTTTATGACGAAAACCAGCGCCTGCGCGAGGACAACGACCGGCTGTTGGAATGGCAGGAGGTGGGGCGGCGCCTTGCCGCCGAAAACGCCGCGCTTCGCGCGCTCACCGGCTTTCAGGCCAAGGGCGCGACCTTCTCGATCGCCGCTCAAGTGATTGCCAATTCCGGCGGCGCGTTCGCCCGCAATGTGCTGGTCGATGTCGGCGCGCGCGACGGCGTGGCGCGCGGCCAGGCGGGCGTGACCGGCGAGGGGCTGGTCGGCCGTGTCACCGAGGTCGGCGAGCGGACCGCGCGGCTCTTGCTTCTGACCGATCTCAATTCGCGCATTCCGGTGGTGCTCGAATCCTCGCGCCTGCGCGCCGTCATGGCGGGCGACAATTCCGATCAGCCGAGACTGCTTTATCTGCCCGCCGACGCCTCGATCACGCCCGGCGAGCGCATCGTCACCGGCGGCGCCGACGGGGTGTTTCCGCCCGACCTGCCGGTCGGCGTGGTGGCGTCGATCGACGGCGACGTGGTGCGGGTCGAGCCCTATGCCGAGCCCGCGCGGCTCGATTATGTGCGCATTCTCGATCTTGGCCTGTCCGCGTTCCTGCCGCAAAGCGCCGTCCCGCCGCCGAGAACGACGAAGGGCACGAAGGCCGCGGACGCGCATTAGCCCGAGCGCGGTGCCGCCTTGCGCCTGACCCTTTTCCCGCGCGATATCGACGGCCTGTACCGCCTGGCGCCGTTCGCGACCGGCGCCCTGGCGGCGCTCTTGTCGGTCACGCCGATCGCGGTGCCGGGCCTCGCCATCGCGACGCCCGCCTTCGCGCTGATGGTGGTCTATCACTGGACGATCTATCGTCCCGATTTGCTACCGCCGAGCGGCGTCTTCGCCATCGGGCTCTTCGTTGACTTGCTGGACGGGACGCCCTATCTCGGCCTGTCGTCGCTCGTCTTGCTGGTCGCGCGCAGCCTGGTGCTGCGGCAGCGCCCGCTGGTGGCAAACCGGGATTTTGCCGTGGTTTGGGCGGGCTTTCTGGTGGTCGCGGCGATCGTGACCGCGCTCGAATGGGCGGTCACCAGCATCCTCAACGAGGCGCCGCTCGGTTCCCGCCCCTTCCTGTTTCAGGCCATCGTGACCGCGGCTTGTTTTCCAGTCGCGAGCTACCTGTTGGCCTGGACGCAGCGCGCCCTTTTGCGGCGGGTGTGATGGAGCGCGAAAAGAATCGATCGAAATTGTTGACCCGCCGCGCGCTGCTGCTCGCCGGCGTCCAGGGCGCGCTGGCGGCGGCGCTCGCGGGCCGGCTCTACCAACTCCAGGTGTTGCAGGCCGACCGCTATGGCATGTTGGCCGACCAGAACCGGATCGGACTCCGGCTCATCGCGCCGCGGCGCGGGCGGATTCTCGATCGCTTCGGCGCGCCCCTGGCGGACAATCGTCCGACGTATCGCGTCGTGCTGGTGCCGGAGCAAACGCCCGATATCGATGCCATGCTCGACGCCGTGGCGGCGCTCATTTCCCTTTCCGACGCCGACCGCCGCCGCGTGCTGCGCGATGCGCGGCGCAATCACAGTTTCGTGCCGGTCGCGGTCCGCGAGAATCTCGATTGGGAGGAGATGGCGCGCATCGAGGTGAACACGCTTGAGTTGCCCGGCGTCTCGATCGAGCAAGGGCTGACGCGCGATTACCCGTACGGCGCCACGGCCTCGCCGCTGCTCGGCTACGTCGCCGCGGTGTCGGAGCAGGATCTGGGCGGCGATCCGGTGCTCGAATTGCCGGATTTTCACCTCGGCAAAAGCGGCATCGAAAAGCAATACGACCTCGATTTGCGGGGCGAGGCGGGAACCAGCGAGGTCGAGGTCAATGCCTTCGGCCGCGTCGTGCGCGAGTTGAACCGGGACGAGGGCGAGCCGGGACGCGATGCGGTCCTTGCCATCGACATGGCGCTTCAGGATTTCGCCACGCGTCGCTGCGCCGGCGAGAGCAGCGCCGCCTGCGTTTTGCTGGACGCTTGGACCGGCGAGGCGCTGGCGTTGGTTTCGACGCCGGGCTATGACCCCTCGGGGTTCGTCACCGGCCTGAGCCAGGAACAATGGCTGGCGTTGCAAAGCGATCCCCTGCGCCCGCTCAACGACAAGGCGATCGCGGGCGTCTATGCGCCGGGCTCGACCTTCAAGCCGATGGTGGCGCTGGCGGCGCTCGATTCAGGCGCGCTCACTCCCGACACGCACATCACGTGTCCCGGCTATTTCGAACTCGGTGACGCGCTGTTTCATTGCTGGAAAAAGGGCGGCCACGGCACCCTGGTGTTGCGCGAGGCGATCAAACATTCCTGCGACGTGTTCTTTTTCGAGACCGCGCGCCGGCTCGGCATCGATCCGATCGCCGCGATGGCGCGGCGCTTCGGGCTCGGCAACGCGACCGGCATCGATCTGCCGGGCGAGGCCGCCGGCCTGATCCCGACGACGGACTGGAAGCTGGCGACCACGGGTGTCAAATGGCAACCGGGCGAAACCATCAGCGCCGGCATCGGCCAGAGCTACGTCGCGGTGACGCCGCTGCAGCTCTGCGTCATGGCGGCGCGGCTGGTCACCAATCGCGCCGTGATGCCGAGGCTGCTGCGCGAGGACGGCATCATGACGCCCGGCGCCGCCGCGACGGCGGGCGCCGCCGATTTCGACGCGCTCGGCATTCCCGCCGCGCATCTCGATCTCGTGCTCGACGGCATGATGGCGGTGGTGAACGAGCCGGGGGGCACCGCGTACGCCGCGCGCATCACCGATCCGGGCCTGGCGATGGGCGGCAAGTCGGGTACGTCGCAGGTGCGCCGTATCACCGAGGCGGAACGCGAGCACGGCCTGCGCAAGCCGACGGAATTGCCGTGGCAGGACCGGGATCACGCGCTCTTTATCGCCTTCGCGCCGGTGGGAGCGCCGCGTTATGTCTGCGCCACCATCGTCGAGCATGGCGGCGAAACCGGCGGCGGCGGCTCGGCGGTCGCGGCGCCGATCTGCCGCGATGTCTTGCGCGAGGCGCAAAAGCGCGATCCGGCGCGCCGGGTGCCGGATCATCCGTTCGCCATCGCCGCGGCGGAAAAGAGCTGAGCGTGGCGGAACGCGACACGGCCGATTTCGGCGGCGGGAACACGCCCGTAGGCGGCAAGTTGTGGAGCCTCAATTGGGGCCTCGTCCTGCTCGTCACGGTCATCGCCGGCGTCGGCTTCGCCATGCTCTATTCCGCGGCCAACGGAAGTTGGCAGCCATGGGCCGAGAGGCAAGCCATCCGCTTTGCCGTCGCCGCCATCGTCATGATCGCGGTCGCGCTGATCGATCTCCGTTTCTGGCTGCGCTTCGCCTATGTGTTCTATGGCGTCGTCTTTGTCCTTTTGGTCGGCGTCGAAATCCGCGGCGCCGTCGGCATGGGCGCGCAGCGCTGGATCGATTTAGGCTTCATTCAGCTGCAGCCGTCGGAGTTGATGAAGATCGCGTTGGTGCTGGCGCTGGCGCGCTATTTTCACGGCCTTTCGCTCGAGGAGGTCGGCAAGCCGTGGCGGCTCGTCGTGCCGGCCGCGCTCACGCTCGTGCCGGCGGCGTTGGTATTGAAGCAGCCGGACCTCGGCACGGCGCTCATGCTGGTTTTGGGCGGCGCCGCGATGTTGTATCTGGTCGGCGTCCGCTGGTGGATGTTCGCGTTCGTGACCGCGGCCGGCGGCGGCGCGGTGCCGCTGGTCTGGCATCACCTGCGCGATTATCAGCGCGCCCGCATTGCCAGCTTCCTCGATCCGGAAAGCGATCCGCTCGGCGCCGGCTACCACGCGCTGCAATCGAAAATCGCCATCGGCTCGGGCGGCGTGTTCGGCAAGGGATTCATGGCCGGCACCCAAGCCCATCTGAGCTTCCTCCCGGCGAAGCAGACCGATTTCATTTTCACGATGCTGGCCGAGGAATTCGGATTGGTCGGCGGCCTGGTCTTGCTGGCACTTTACCTGCTGGTGCTCGCATACGGCTTCGCGATCGCGTTCCGCAGCCGCAACAATTTCGGCCGGCTCTTGGCGCTCGGCATCACCGTCAATTTCTTTCTCTATGTCTTCATCAATATCGCGATGGTGACCGGCCTCCTTCCTGTGGTCGGCGTGCCGCTGCCGCTCGTGTCCTTTGGTGGCACCGCGATGCTCACCATCATGTTCGGCTTCGGCATTTTGCTCGGCGTCTATGTTCACCGCGACACCCGCATCGGGCGCTTCGGCGACAGCGAGGGTTGAAGCGTAAAATTTTAACTCGCCGTAATAGTGCTGGCATTAAGACTTTCGCTAGAAATCGCCATTTTTCCCCCTTTTTTTGCCCCTTCCTCGTCCCAATCGCGGACTAGTTGTACCGCTGCGGGTCGGGCGCGTTCACGCGCGTCGCGATCCGAGACGGCTAAAGGAGCAATCCATGCGGATCACCAATCGGATGTTGCTTTCGACGAGCCTGCTAGCTCTGGTTGCGGTGGCGCCCGTCTCGATCGAATGGAGCGGTTACGGTAT
>JAATGI010000375.1 GCA_015654725.1 Rhodospirillales bacterium | reverse complement strand
CGAGAATCCGTGGGAGTCCTTCGTCGAGAAGCAGCCGCAGGGCAGCGAGATCGAGGGCGAGATCAAGAACATCACCGAGTTCGGCCTCTTCGTCGGCCTGCCCGGCGAGATCGACGGCATGGTGCATCTCTCCGACCTCGACTGGAACAAGCCGGGCGAGGAGGCGATCAAGGATTACAAGAAGGGCGACACAGTCAAGGTGCGCGTGCTCGATGTCGATGTCGAGAAGGAGCGCATTTCGCTCGGCATCAAGCAGCTGGTCTCCGATCCGTTCGAGGCCGGCCTCGCCGCCATCAAGAAGGGCGAGGTCGTCACCTGCGTGGTGACGGCGACGACCGACGGCGGCCTCGAAGTATCGGTCGCCGACGGCATGACCGGCTTCATCCGCAAGTCGGAATTGTCGCGCGACCGCGCCGAACAACGGCCCGACCGCTTCGCCGTCGGCGAAAAGATCGACGCCAAGATCACCGCCATCGACAAGGCGTCGCGCAAGGTGACGCTGTCGATCAAGTCGCGCGAGGTCGACGAGGACAAACGCGCGATGGCGGAATATGGCTCGTCCGATTCCGGCGCCAGCCTCGGCGACATTCTCGGCGCCGCGATCAACCGCTCCCGCGGGGACAAAGGCGACAAGGACGGCAACGGAGAGAAGTAAGCGCGAATACGTCTAATGTTCGCCCTGTTCCAGCCCTGCCTTATCGGGCGGTGAAAGCCTGTCCTCGGGGGAATTCCCGCAGTCAGGGGGAAGCGCTCTTGGCCGGCCTTCCTTAAACTAGATCGACGGGAGGGAAATATGGCTGTCAGCAAAAAAGTGTCCGATCGGATCGCGGCACAACTCAAGCGTTACCAAACTGTGCTTACAGCCGCCAAGGCGCGGGACATCAATGAATCCGACACCGTAGTGATCGTTACCGACATGCTCGCGGATGTCTTTGGCTACAAAAAATACGAGGAAATCACGACGGAATTTCCGATCCGTGGGGCGCGGGTCGATCTGGCCGTTAAGGTCGGAACGGAGATCAGATTCTTGATCGAAGCCAAAGCCATTGGTGTTGACCTCAAGCAAGGGCACATCCGACAGGCCGTTGATTATGGATCGAACGTGGGTGTCGAATGGATCGTCCTGACCAATGGCCGTATTTGGCGGCTGTATAGAGTCCACTTCCGCCAGCCCATCGACGAAACACTTGTTTTTGAAATTGACCTTCTAACTTCGAGCTACAAAGATGACCGGATAATCGAATGTTTCGGAAATCTATCGCGGGAATATTTTACCGCGAGCAGCATCACAGAATTTTTTGCCGAACAGCAGGCCGTCAGCAAATATTCGCTAACTGCGGCCCTTCTGAGCGAGCCGGTTTTGTCCCTCATCCGCCGAGAGATCAAAAAAATGGCTCCTAAGCTCAAGATTGAGGAAGATGAGCTTCGTACAATTTTCCAGAATGAAATTATAAAACGCGACATTCTGGAAAGCGATGACGGCAAGAAAGCGATTGCCGATATGCTAAAATACCTACGGGCGAGCGCACGTGAAAAGGCAAAAGACCGGGCGGGCCAGGAGCCGGCGCCACAGGAAGAAGTGATTACGAAGCAAAACGCCTAATCCTAGGGCCACTTCCATGCGCTATTTTTCTTTTGCCCTGCTCCCCGTGCAGTGCTCAAGCAGCATGAAAGAGGGTTTGAGCTCGGGTGGCGATTGACGGCGTTCGGGATTCCACCTAGCCTTTCCGACGGTGGTTCCCTCAGGGGATCAAAAGGGAACGCGGTGGGCGGCCGAAAGGCCGCGATGCCGCGGCTGCCCCCGCAACTGTAAGCGGCGAGCGCGCGACCCACGTTAAGCCACTGGAGCCGGTTGCTCCGGGAAGGCGGGAAGCGAGCCGAGACCCGCGAGCCAGGAGACCTGCCACCGTTGCGTGGTCACGCGCGAGCACGTCGGACGGGGTGAGTCGGCGGGAGGTTTGTCGCGCCCGGGGTTTCGTGCATCGGGAGTAGACGGCTTCGGTTCGCGGTGACGTGTCACGTTCGCCGCGAGGTCTTGCCATGTCTCGTTCCCAAATCCGCGCCGCCGCCGCCGGCCTTGCCGTGCTTCTCTGCGCCTCGATTTCCGCTCCCGCCGCCCGGGCCGACGAGGCCGAATTCGCGCTGCCGCCGATGATCGTCAGCGCCACCCAGATCGCCACCCCGCCCGAGCAAATCGGCAGCTCGGTCACGGTCATCACCGCCGACGATATCGAGCGCAATCAGTGGCGCACGCTCCCCGATGCGCTGCGCGCCGTGCCCGGGGTGCAGGTCGAGCAAAATGGCGGACCTGGGTCCGCGGCCGCGGTCTTCATCTGGGGCGCCAACGCCAACCACACCAAGGTGATCGTCGACGGCATCGATGTCTCCGATCCCTCGACCCCGAACGGCGCCTTCGATTTCAGCCAGCTCCTGCTCGCCGACGTGGCGCGGATCGAGATTCTGCGCGGGCCGCAAAGCGGGCTTTACGGCTCCGATGCGATCGGCGGCGTGATCCTGATCGAGACCAAGCACGGCCAGGGCCCCACGAGCTTGACCGGCTCGCTCGAAGGCGGCTCGTTCGGCACCTTCAATCAGAACGCCGGCGTCAGCGGCTCGGCCGACCGCTTCCACTATTCCTTCAATGTCGAGCATTTCCGCGCGACCGACACGCCGGTGACGCCGCTCGATCTGCTGCCGCCGGGCCAGCCCCGCAACGATGATCTCTACGATAATGTCACGGTCTCGACTCGGCTCGGCGCCGATTTCTCGGATCAGTTCGGCGTCGATCTGGTGGCGCGCTACACCCATTCGAATTTGCTGTTCACCGGCCCCGACGATCTCGACTTCACCGTCCCGGCGCCCGAGCAAAGCAGCCAGACCGACGACCAGCTCTATACCCGCGGCGAGGCGCGTTGGACCCTGCTCGGCGGCGCCTTCGAGAATCGGTTCGGTCTCGCCTACACCGACGATCAGACGCGACAAGTCGACGGGGCCGCCTTACCCGAGCTGGACGAGTCGGGCGTCAGCAGCGATATCGGCCATCGCATCAAGGGCGATTGGCAGGGCAAATACACGGTCGCGCCGGAGGAAACCTTGCTGTTCGGCGCCGAAGCGGAGGCGGATCAGATCGTCGCCAGCCCGATCACCGCGCAAAATGGCGATCAGGCCGGTTTGATCGAATGGCAAGGCAAGATCTTCGACCGGCTCTATGGTGCCGCGAGCCTGCGCTACGACCATGACGACGCCTTCGGCTCGGCGGTGACCTGGCATGTGGCCCCGACCTACACGATCGACGCCATCGGCACGCAACTCAAGGCGAGCGCCGGCAACTGCTTCAAGGCGCCAACCCTGAACCAGCTCTATGTTAGCTATCCGCTGTTCGATTTCTTCGCCAATCCCGCTCTCAAGCCGGAGACCAGTCTCGGCTACGATGTCGGTTTCGAACAGCCGGTGGCGAACAATCGTTTTCGCTTCGGCGCCACCTATTTCCACAACGATATCCGGAATCTGATCGACTACAACGACACCTTCACGATGCTGGTCAATATCGGCCACGCCACCACCGAAGGCGCCGAGACCTTCGCCTCTTTCGCGGTGACGCCGCAACTCGATCTGCGCGCCGATTACACCTACACCATCGCGCGGGACGACCAGACCGGCCAAGAACTGCTTCGCCGGCCGCGCAACAAGGCAAGCCTGACCGCGACTTGGCGTCCTTTGGAGAAATTGACGCTGGCGGCGAGCGTGATCTATGTCGGCACGCGGCTCGACATTAATTACGCCGGCACGGCCGACATCGAGGCGCGGCCCTATACGCTGGTCAATCTCGATGCGAGCTATAAGTTGACCGATACGGTGAGCCTGTTCGCACGGGGCGAAAACCTGCTCGACCAGCACTACCAGGAGGTCACCGGCTTTCTTCGGCCCGGACTTGGGATTTTCGCCGGCATGCGCGTCGCCTTCGATACCGGCGCCAGCCCGTGAGATGGATCGATTATTGCCCCGGCGGCCGTCAGCCGCGGCGGCGGGACTTGGGCCGGCGGCCTTGGGCGCGCTATACTATGCGCTACTCGGCCCTGCCGCGCCGTCCCCGGGCCGGCCGTATTCGCGAGGAGCATCAGAGCATGTCGCTGCGAGAAATGTTTCCCATGGCCGCGCCGGAATCCGGGCCCGCGACCGGCGACCGCGCCGAGTTGGCCTGGCACGTGCTTTTGCTTGCCGCCGCTATCGGCTCCAGCTTCACCTTCGCCTGCGTGACGCCGTTCGCCGCCTTCGCGGTGCTGACGGCGGGAACTTTGCCCTGGCGCCGCGCCTTCGGCATGACGCTGGCGATTTGGGCCGCTAACCAGCTTTTGGGCTTTGGCGTGCTCGGCTATCCGCCCGACGGAATCACCTTCGCTTGGGGTGTTGCCATCGGCCTCGCCGCCTTGGCCGCGACCCTGGCCGCCGCCGCGAGCTTCTGGATGGCGCGGCGCCAGGCCTTATGGCGACGTTTGCCCACTGCGTTTATCGGCGCCTTCGCGGCCTATGAGATCGTGCTGATATTGACCGCGCTTTTGCTCGGCGGCAGCGAGAATTTCACCCCGCTGATCGTCGGCAAGCTCGCTTTGTCCGACGCCGGCTGGCTGGTGGGGCTGGGTATTTTTCGCTATTGGCTCGTGAGTTTCGGCCTGGCGCCCCGTCCCGTCCATTCTTGACGCTGGATCAAGGGTTTGGCAGGCTCCCGATGCGCCGGCCCGAACGCCTCGATCATGACCAAATCGGAACTCATCCAGCACCTGGCGGAACATAATCCGCATCTCTATCAGCGCGATGTCGAGCGCATCGTCACCGCGATCTTCGACGAGATCACGGCGGCCTTGGCGCGGGGCGACCGCGTCGAACTGCGCGGGTTCGGGGCCTTTTCGGTGAAAAAGCGCGATGCGCGATCGGGCCGCAACCCGCGAACCGGCGACGGCGTCGAGGTCGAGGCGAAGCACATTCCCTTCTTCAAGACCGGGAAGCAGTTGCGCGAGCGGCTCAACGAGGGGATGTGAGGTTCTTTTACTGGTCGGTCGCGGCGCTGTTGGCGCTGGTGCTCGTGATATTCGCGGTGTCGAACCGGGCCACTGTCGATCTGACCTTCTGGCCGCTCCCACCTTCGGTTCAGGCGCCGCTTTATCTCGTGGTGCTTGTAACCTTGGCGGTGGGATTTTTGTTCGGCGAATTCGTGGCCTGGATCAATGGCGGCAAGCGCCGCGGCGAGGCCCGGGCGCTGCGCCGCCGCATCGAGCGTTTGGAGCGCGAGGTCGGCAACGCGCTGCCGAGCATTGAAAAACCCCAGGAACGGCGATGAGCATCGCCGCGAAAATCTGCGGCCTCAATGACGAGATGGGTATTGCCGCCGCCATCGCCGGCGGCGCGGCTTTCGTCGGCTTCGTGTTCTATGAGCCAAGCCCGCGTTGCGTTACGCCCGAGCGCGCCGCCGCGCTTGCGTCGCGGGTGCCGCGCGGCATCGCCAAGGTCGGGCTGTTCGTCGATGCCGAAGACGACGCCATCGCGGCAGCGGTCAAGGGAGCCGCGCTCGACATGCTGCAATTTCACGGCGGCGAAAGCCCGGCCCGCGTCGCCGCGGCACGAAAAAAATTCGCCCTGCCGGTGATGAAGGCGATCAAGATCGCGTCGCGCGCCGATCTCGATGCCGCCACGGACTATTTCGCCGCCGCCGACCGGCTGCTGTTCGACGCCAAGCCGCCGGAGAATTTCGCCGGCGCGCTTCCCGGCGGCAACGGCCTGGCCTTCGATTGGCAATTGCTGGGCGAGAGAGACTGGCCCCTGCCCTGGATGCTGTCGGGCGGCCTCAACGCCGAGAACCTGCGCGAGGCGGTGCGTCTCACCCACGCCGCCGCCATCGATGTCTCGTCCGGCGTCGAAGCCCGGCCTGGACTCAAGGACCCGGCGAAAATCACGGCGTTTCTCGATAAGGCGCGATCCCTGTAAAGTCCGCTGTTATGTCGCAGCCCAACACCTATCGCGCCGGGCCGGATGAGCGCGGCCTGTTCGGCCTCTATGGCGGCCGGTTCGTCGCCGAGACGTTGATGCCGCTTATCCTCGCGGTGGAGCGCGCCTACGACCAAGCGCGCAACGACCCCGGGTTCGCGCGCGAGCTCAACTATTACCTCGAACATTATGTCGGCCGGCCCAGCCCGCTCTATTTCGCCGAGCGGCTGACGCGAAATTGGGGCGGCGCGAAAATCTATCTGAAGCGCGAGGACCTCAACCATACCGGTGCGCACAAGATCAACAACACGATGGGCCAGATCTTGCTGGCGCGGCGCATGGGCAAGCGCCGCATCATCGCCGAGACCGGCGCCGGCCAGCACGGCGTCGCCACCGCCACGGTGTGCGCGCTCTTCGATATTCCCTGCGTCGTCTATATGGGCGCCGTGGACATTGAGCGGCAGCAGCCCAATGTGTTTCGCATGAAGCTCTTGGGCGCCGAGGTGCGCGCCGTCACCTCCGGCACCGCGACCTTGAAGGATGCGATGAACGAGGCGCTGCGCGATTGGGTCGCGAATGTCGATGACACCTATTATCTGATCGGCACGGTCGCGGGGCCGCATCCCTATCCGGCGATGGTGCGCGATTTCCAGTGCGTCATCGGCGAGGAAGTTCGCGCGCAAATGCAGCGTGCCGAGGGCCGCCTGCCCGACACGCTCATGGCCTGCGTCGGCGGCGGTTCCAACGCGATCGGGCTGTTCTATCCCTTCCTCGACGAGGCTTCGGTCAAGATGATCGGCGTCGAAGCGGCGGGCGAAGGTATCGAAACCGGCCGCCACGCCGCCTCGATCAATGGCGGCGCGCCGGGCGTTCTGCACGGTAACCGCACCTATCTTTTGCAGGATGGCGACGGCCAGATCATCGATACCCATTCGATTTCCGCCGGCCTCGACTATCCCGGCATCGGCCCCGAACATGCCTGGCTTCACGACAACCAGCGCATCGACTACGTCGCCGTGCGCGACGACGAGGCGCTCGACGCCTTTCAATTGCTGACGCGGCTCGAAGGCATCATCCCGGCGCTCGAATCGGCGCATGCCATCGCCGAAGCTGGAAAGCGCGCGCCGAGGCTCGCCGCCGATCATTTGCTCGTCGTCAACCTCTCCGGCCGCGGCGACAAGGACATTTACGCCGTGGCGAAACGGCTCGGCGTGACGCTGTGAGCCGTATCGCCGATCGCTTTGCCGTCTTGAAGCGCGAAGGGCGGGCGGCGTTGGTGCCCTATCTCACTTGCGGCGATCCCGATGCCGCCACCTTCGCCAAACTCTTGTCGGGGCTGCCGCAAGCGGGCGCCGATCTGATCGAGATCGGCATGCCGTTTTCCGATCCGATGGCCGACGGGCCTTCGATACAGGCGGCGGGATCGCGGGCCTTGCGCGCCGGCATGACTCTCGAAAAAACGCTCGCCATCGTGCGCGATTTTCGCGCGCGCGATGCGGCGACGCCGGTGGTGCTTATGGGCTATTACAATCCGATCTACCGTTACGGCGCGACGCCGTTTCTCGCCAACGCCAAGACGGCGGGCGTCGATGGCCTCATCATCGTCGATCTGCCGCCCGAGCATGACGACGAATTGTGCCTGCCGGCGCGCGATGCGGGCATTGATTTTATCCGCCTCGCCACGCCGACAACCGACGACAAACGCTTGCCCACGGTGCTCGCGAATATCTCGGGCTTTCTCTATTACGTCGCCATCACTGGCATCACCGGCACGCGCTCCGCCGCCAGCGACAGCGTCGCCAAGGCGGTCGCGCGACTGAAACATCATACCGATCTGCCGATCGCCGTTGGCTTCGGCATCAAGACGCCGGATCAGGCGGCCAAGGTGGCGCGCGTTGCCGATGCCGTGGTGGTCGGCTCGGCGTTGGTCGATCGCCTCGCCGCCAATCTCGACGAGCACGGCCACGCCAAGCCAGGCCTCATCGAAGCGGTCCTGGCCGATGTCGCGGCGCTGGCGAAAGGCGTTAGGGCCGCGCGATGAGCTGGATCAGCAATTTCGTTCTGCCCAAGATCAGGGCCGTCGTCACCAACAGAAAAGAGGTGCCGGACAATCTCTGGACCAAATGTCCGCGCTGCGGTCAGCTCCTGTTCCATCGCGATCTCGACGCCAATCTTTTCGTCTGCGCCAATTGCGGCCACCATTTGCGGATGGCGCCGGAGAAGCGGCTCGCCATGTTGTTCGATGGCGGCCATTACCAGATCATCGAGTTGCCCAAGACCGTTTCCGATCCGCTGCGCTTTCGCGACCGCAAACGCTATGCCGACCGCTTGAGGGAGGCGCAGGCAGTTAGCCATGGCGGCGACGCGCTGACCGTCGCGCATGGCACGATGGGCGGCTTCAATGCCGTGATCGCGGTGTTCGATTTCGCCTTCATGGGCGGCTCGATGGGGATCGCGGTCGGCGAGGGCTTGCTGGCGGCGGCGCGGCTCGCCGTGTTGCAGGAGGCGGCGCTGATCGTGATTCCCGCCTCGGGCGGCGCCCGCATGCAGGAAGGAATTCTATCGCTGATGCAGATGCCGCGCACGACAATCGCGGTCGAAACGGTGAAGGCCGCGCGGCTTCCCTATATCGTGCTGCTGACCGATCCCACCACCGGCGGTGTTTCCGCCTCCTTTGCCATGCTCGGCGACATCACGCTCGCGGAACCCGGCGCGGTGATCGGCTTCGCCGGCGCGCGCGTCATCGAGGAGACGATCCGCGAAAAATTACCCGAAGGCTTCCAGCGCGCGGAGTATCTCCTCGAACACGGCATGATCGATCTCGTGGTGGATCGCCGCCAACTGAAGGAGACGCTGGCGCGCATCGTCGGCCTGCTGCGCCGGCCCGGCGAACTGAGGGCCGACATCGTGGCGCTGCCGGCGCGGACCGAATCGGGCGCGCCGTGAGCCACGACAGCGAGGCGGCGGTCGACGCGATCTTGGCGCGGCTGCTCGGCCTTCACCCCAAACTGATCGACCTCTCGCTCGACCGTATGCAGCGGCTTCTAAAGTCGCTCGGCGAACCGCAAGACGCGATGCCGAACATCATCCATGTCGCGGGCACCAACGGCAAAGGCTCGACGCTCGCGTTCCTGCGCGCCTGTCTCGAAGCGGCGGGGCAACGCGTGAATGTGTTTTCCAAGCCGCATCTTATCCGCTTCAACGAGCGCATCCGCATCGCCGGCACCTTGATCGATGACGCGGCGTTGAGCGCGCTTCTCGAAGAATGCGAGCGCGTCAATGCCGGCCAGAGCATCACCTATTTCGAGATCACCACGGCGGCGGCGTTTCTCGCCTTCGCGCGCGCGCCGGCGGATGTCACCTTGATCGAAACCGGACTCGGCGGGCGATTCGATGCCAGCAATGTCTTCGCCGCGCCGCGCGTCACCGCGATCACGCCGGTGTCGCTCGATCATCAGCATTTCCTCGGCGATACGGTGGCGAAGATCGCCTTCGAGAAAGCGGGCATTTTCAAGCCCGGCGTGCCGGCGGTGCTGGCGCCGCAAAGTCCCGAAGCCGAAGCGGTCTTGGCCGCGCGGGCCGAGGAAATCGGCGCGCCGCTGTTTCGTTTCAGCCGTGAATGGCGCGCGGGACCGAGCGATACCGGCTTGCGCTATGAAAGCTCGCGCTGGCGGCTCGATCTTCCGCCGCCGGCCCTTTTGGGCCGCCATCAATACGACAACGCCAGCACCGCCATCGCCTGCCTCGATCGGGGAGGCTTCGAGATTTCGCCGCAAGGGCTCGCCGACGGCATGCGCCGGGTGGAATGGCCGGCGCGGCTCGAACATCTCGCGCGCGGCGCGCTCGTCGATTTGCTACCCCAAGGCTGGGAGCTATGGCTCGATGGCGGCCATAATCAGGCCGGCGGCGTGGCACTCGCCATGACCGCGCGGGCTTGGCGGGACCGGCCCTTGAAGCTGGTCTTCGGCATGCTCGAAACCCACGACGCCGAAGCTTTCTTGGCGTCGCTCGCGCCTTATGTCGGCGGCGCCGTCACGATCGCGGTTCCGGGCGAACCGGCGACGCGCAGCGCCGAAAACGCCGCCGAAGCCGCGCGCGCCGCAGGTATCGCGGCTGAACCTGCGGTCAGCATCGCCGAAGCCATCGAACGCGCCGCGACCGGCACGCCGGGCCGCGTCCTGATTTGCGGCTCGCTTTATCTGGCGGGAAAGGTCTTGGAGGAGAACCAACCCAACCCGCGCGAGTAGGGTTGGCGCGGCGGCTGCGAGCGTGGGTCGAAAAAACTACATCACCGACTTGACCCATTCCTCCAATTTGCTCTTGGGCAGGGCGCCGATCTTGATCCCCGCGACCTGGCCGTTCTTGAACATGATCAGGGTGGGAATGCCGCGCACACCATATTTCATCGGGGTTTGCGGATTCTCGTCGATATTGAGCTTGGCGATCGTGAGCTTGCCCTGCAACGAGGTCGCGATCTCGTCGAGCGACGGCGCGATCATCTTGCAAGGGCCGCACCATTCCGCCCAGAAATCCACCAGCACCGGCCCCGGCGCCTTAAGCACATCGTCGCTGAACGAACCGTCGCTGACTTTGGTGGTATTGGCGCTCATGGCTGCTCCTTATTTGAGGTCAAAGATTAGGGGAGGGTCGGAATCAGCGTCAAGGCGTCGTGTTTGCGTTCCCGGCAGCCCTGCCCCTCGCTTCCGGCGCGTGCAAATCCAAGAGCGCGCCGGGAATGGCCATCAGCGCTGGCCCCTCGGTCCAGAGCAAGGCGGCCTCGATGCCGCGGCCGGGATAGATCGCGGCGATGGCGGCGCGATAGGCGGCGAGTTGCCGGAGATAGGCCAGCGGCGTGTCCTCCGGCGTCCGCGGCGACGGCCGCAAGGTCTTGTAATCGACGATCAAAACCCGGTCGGGCAACACCACCAGCCGGTCGATCTGGCCCGAAATCGCGCGCTCGCCCAGCACCGCCACCAGCGGCACCTCGGCCTTCGAATCGGGGCCAAAGAGAGGGACAAAATCGGACCTTTCGAGTACCGCCAGGGTCTCGGCCAGGATCGATTCCTGCTCTTCCCGGCCTAAATCGTGAACCGCGAGCGCCAGATAGCGCCGCGCCGCCGCCTCGCGCCCGGCGGGCGGCACATCCGGCAGCGCCTGCAACAGCCGGTGCACCAGCCGGCCGCGCTTGAACAGGGCGGCGCCGTTATCGGCGAGGGGCGAGCGCGCTGG